>CALCWF010000208.1 GCA_937906355.1 uncultured Rickettsiales bacterium | reverse complement strand
GTGCTATATTACTACATATATCACTTATCGTTACTCTGTATACTTATCACGTGCTTATTTAAGTACATTTCTAATATTCGTCGCAACAAGTATAACAATAGCAAAGCCAATAACTTTATTTATCGATTCTGCATATTTTTTAAGCACATACCATAGTCTAGAAAATCGACAGCCAAAAGCTAATACAGAAAATACAACAAAGCTAATAATCGGAATCGTCGATAACAAATACAAATACTCGTACCATCGTGAAGCAACTTTGTAAAACTGAGATACTATCGCAACGATTATAATCGTTCTGTAAATATCAGAAAAAGTATAAAGAAACCCATTTTTGATCGCATCTATCTTATCATACGATAAACCATAATCTCTATCAAACAAATCTGATTCTATTTTCGACGTCATCATCTTCACTCCTACGTAAAGTAAATACGACGTGCCAATCAACTGTATATACTTAAATAACTGATTATAACGAGCAAAAAAACTACAAACGGAAAAACCAATCATCGAAGACAGTCCGTTGCTTATCATTATACCAACTACCGTGAACAGACCGATCGATATAGACTTATTATTAATAGTATTCTTGCAAATCATAACGGAGGAAAGACTCGTCGTCACGACAAATGCCGTCGTAAATAAACTATATACAATAAACCAATGTGATGCTATGTCATAGTTCATATGTCATAATGTTATTATTATACTTCTACTTCTTCTCCTCAACTTTCTTTCTCACTTCATTCACGAATTCCTCAATACTAATGCTACAATTCTTCATCTCTCCAAATCTCCTTACAGATAACTTTTTCTCCTCAAGCTCCTTCTTACCAATCGTTATTATATACGGCACCTTCGCTTCACTATGACATCTCACCTTATAACTAACCGTCTCTTTCGAAATATCGGTATTACAACGAACCCCAAGCTCTTGTAGCTTTCGTGCTACATCGCTCACATCCTTATCAAACTCATTGCTAACGCCAATAACAACCGCCTGCACCGGAGATAACCACAAAGGCATGATACCAGCATGATTCTCTATCAAAATAGCAATAAATCTCTCAAAAGATCCTAATACAGCTCTGTGAAGCATAACAGGTACGCGTCTCTCGCCGTTCTTGTCTATATACTCAGCCTCTAATCTACGTCCTAAATTAAAATCTACCTGAAAAGTTCCGCACTGCCAATCACGACCAATAGCGTCTCTAAGCGCAAACTCTAACTTCGGACCGTAAAACGCTCCCTCGCCCTTATTCAACTCCAACTCAATACCCATCTTCTCCATAGGTCCACGAAGAGCCTCCTCGGCTCTATCCCATAACTCATCATCTCCAACTCTCACCTCTGGTCTATCACTAACCTTCACCTTAATATCCTTAAATCCAAAATCGTCATACACCTCACGTAATAACTCATAAAACGCTATCGTCTCGCTCTCAATCTGTTCCTCGCTACAAAAAATATGTGCGTCATCCTGCACAAAACCTCTAACTCTCATCAGTCCATGCAACGCGCCAGACGGTTCGTATCTATGACACTTACCAAACTCTGCCATTCTAATAGGTAAATCCTTATAACTTCTTATCTTGTTCTTAAAAATCTGAACGTGACAAGGACAGTTCATAG
>CALCWF010000207.1 GCA_937906355.1 uncultured Rickettsiales bacterium | reverse complement strand
TCAACTTCACACACATGAAAACAGAACCTACCACAGTATTCATCGGTTTAACACCAGATAACATACAACGTTTAAAACCGCTAATGGGTATGGTCTATCAACAAGCGACAGCCTTCATGTCTCAACATCTACCAACGAAGGAGGAAAAATATGGTGTGTTATTTATGATGGACGAGTTTCCAACTGTCGGTAGACTAGATCAATTCTTAGCGGGTATAGCATATTTCCGTGGTTATCACGTTAAACTGTTTCTAATCGTTCAAGACACTCAGCAACTAAAAGGAACATACGAAGATACTGGAATGAACTCATTTCTATCAAATGCCACGTATCGAATTACATTCGCCGCAAATAACGTTGATACAGCAAAACTGATATCAGACTTGATAGGCTTTCAAACAGTCGAAAGCGATAGTAGCAGTCGTTCAAAGTGGTTCTCTATAAACTCTGGAAATGGTTCTGTTAGTATATCTCAGACGCAACGTGCATTGCTAATGCCACAAGAAGTGATCAATCTACCACGTGACGAAGAAATAATTCTAATAGAAGCTAATCCACCTATTAAGACAAAAAAGATATTTTATTATAAGATAAAATGGATATCTGATCGCGTCGGTATGCCTATGTCTCCTATTCCACATCAAGAACCAATAGTCAAAAGAAATAAGTGTCCTAAAAAAGACGACAAAAAGAAATTACCAAAATAGTAGATAAAAACAAAATAGTAGATAAAAATACTAAATAGTAAACAAACAAACATTCATCAAAAGTTTTCCCATTTTCTTCAATCAACGTTAGATAATAACAGTTTCCATACGAATTATATAATCAAACCATATTGTCTTGATTTTAAAATAACAACTCACTCTATCAATAGTTTAAATAGTAGAATTCATATGGGCATCAAAGATAATTTAATGAATAAAATGATAAGTAGTATGCTTGGAAAGATAGATTTTGATGATCTGCAAAAGCAAGTTGGAAATGGGAAAATCGATCCAAAGGCAGTGAAAGACATGGTTTCAACAATGCTTGGTGGTAATACTATGAAGAATATTCAAGATGCCGTCAACAGCAAAACAAATAAGAACGTCAAAAATAGTAAAAATAGCAACGACGAAGAACGAGACGATAGCTATATAGAAGAACTTATAAAGCAAAAAACATTCGGCTTCGAAGGAATATGTAAAATCATCCCTCAACGTCCTCCGTTTCTAATGCTTGATAAGGTTGTCGACCTTGACATTGAAAAGAAAAAAGTCACTTGTCAAAAGTGCCTAAGTGCAAATGAGGGTTTCTTTGTCGGACATTTTCCAAATCATCCTATCATGCCCGGAGTATTAATGGTAGAGGCAATGGCACAAGCCGCATCTATAATCGGAAAAATTCTAATGAAAGATAAAGATGGTATTTTATTATTCGCCGGTGTCGACAATGTAAAATTTGAAGATACAGCTACAGCCGGAGATGTATTGACAATAGAAGCACAAACAACGGCCCTCAGGGAACCTCTCATAAAGGGCGTATGTAGCGTCAAAAAGAATGAAAAAGTAATCGCATCTTGTGAGCTAAAAGCATTCAAGAAAAAAATCTAGTAAATCAAACACCGCACACAACAAACAAATCATTGATACAAATATAAAGTAGTGATGTCTTTGAAAAGCTAGATTTCTATCTATAATAGAACGTCAAATTAGACTGAAAATTATCGTCTATTGTTTCTTATGTCTGCTTATCGAATTCAGCAATTTTAAAAGATCATTTTTGTCGTTAACGATCATTTCCACCTTTCTAACATCTCCTTCGTAAGAAAAGTGCAAGTTTAGTCCACTGATCTCAAACAATTGTCTATCTATATCGTCAGATTCTTCAATATAATTATTCGTATATATTTTTTCTACTAAACTAGCAACATCGTCATCTACTGCATCGACTCCTATCTTATTCTTAACGTTACCTTTACGCACTCTACTATTATCATTTTGTCTATTCTGACAATCGCTTGCAATCAACCTTTCTAGTTGACGAACGGAAAGTTGTTGTTGAATAACAATATTCAAATACTTCTCCGGATTCTCTACGCTCAACAAAACTTTCGCATGTCCGAGAGAAATGTTATTATTCTGTATAGCCAAACGAACGCCGTCCGGAAGGGACAAAATTCTCAATAGATTAGTAACATAAGCCCTACTCTTGCCTATCTCTTTCGCTAATTGCTCGTGCGTATAATTAAAAGCATCTATTATATGTCTATAACTATTGGCTTCCTCGATAGGATTGAGATCCTCGCGTTGAACGTTTTCAATAACAGCCTTCTTTAAAATCTCCTGCTCTTTAATGTCTAAAACGATCGCCTTAATACTCTTCAAATTAGCAATCTTACTCGCTCTATATCTTCTTTCTCCGGCTATAATTGTATATTTCTTACAACCACCTTTCATGCGTTCGTCATCGCTATTTATCTTAACAATAATCGGCTGTATAAGACCATTATTTTTTATACTCACGCTTAGCTCCTTTAGTTTGCTCTCATTAAAATATCTCCTCGGTTGACTTGGATTTGGCTCAATATCGTCGATATTTAATTCTTGCAACTCATTACAAAAATTTTGATCGCATGTCTTATCGGAACCGCTACTATCGATACCAAAACGATCATCGCCAATTGTTTGCGTATCTATATGCAATTCAGCACACAGGTCGTCATCCATTTTCAGCAAACTTGCTATTCCACGACCAAGTTTTTTTTCTATTTGCTTATCCGACATAGCTACGACTTAAAACAATTATCGTCAATACAAAACTCTAAGGACGGTCTAAAAAACAAAAATAGTTTTAGCAAATCCCTCAATAAATACCAAAACGAACAATACGTGGAACCATTGGGACTTGAACCCAAGACCTCTTCCATGCCATGGAAGCGTTCTAGCCAACTGAACTATGATCCCTATCAAGAAGATTGAGATATGATATAAAAATAAAAATCAAGAATAGCGGAACCATAACTACACTACGCTTAGATATATTATACAATGGCATCCATTACCTTCATTATACTAGCTCGCGTAGAACATCGGATTTTTTCGAGAACTAGACCTTTTGTGTTTCGCACGAAAAACGAGCAACAAACTTGGCATTAACAATAAAGACGACAACGTACCAATAAATATACCACATATAATCGTAATACCGAGCTCATATATCAAACGATCACCAAAAAATAGTAAACTAGTCGCAACAATCATTGTCGTAAGTGAAGTAAGTGTGCTACGTAATAATACACTCTTTACGCCGTCTCTTATAATGTTCGGAACCGTTCTCGCCGTGTCAAACAAGTTCTCGCGAATCCTGTCAAGAACGACAATTTTGTCATTAATACAATATCCAATGATCGTCAACAAAGCAGTTAGTGTTATCAAGCAAACTTCAATCTGCATACGACTTATAAATGCAAGCACCATTAGCACATCGTATATAAGCGATAAAATACTAGCAAAAGCAAAACGACAATTAAATCGAACAATCATATAAATACAAATACAAGCAAACGCAAAAACACAGGCAAAAATAGAATCGCTAATAAATGTACTTGTCATTTGCGGAGATACATAATCTGCGCCAACTATTGTCAAACCGCTACTCAATATAATATCTTTAAAGGTCGTATATGTCTTGTCATAATCATCCGGTGCTACTGTTTTAAATAGAAAATTATCGTTTATCTTTTGACAAGAGACCGATGATTTTGTTTGTTTCTCGACTTTCTTTTTAACCTCATCGATCACATTATTATTACATTTTTCACATCTCGCTTCCACGGAAATACCACCGGCAAAATCTATCCCCTTGTTAAAATTGAAAACCTTACATACAAGCTTTGTCTTTCCGGCGACTTTTTCAACTTTAAAAGTAAAACTCGAGAACACCAGCAAAAAAACAGAGATTAGTAAAATTTTAACCTTATGATTATAAATATTGAACCCTCCATTTTCTCCACTGTTTTCAATCTCATTCTTTCTTATGAAGAAAATCTTCTTAATGCAAAAACGAACTCCGTTGCCAATCAAAGATCTTCTACTAACATTGCAATTAGTCTTTTTATTGGTGATAATAGCAACATGCTTATCGCTTCCATTCTTCGAACGTTTCACTGGTTCTCCGCTCCTCTCCTTATTCTTTGCCGACAAATTGCTACCTCTCGCTTTTCCTTTTTTAAACCTGTCGCTTTTCCCCACTTTGCAGAAATCTAAAACAAAGAACTTGCAACAATACCACTTTAACTAACAAATGGCATAAATACATACTGCGTGCTATCGTCATCAGGCGAACGAATTAGCATTGGCGTTGAAGCGTCGGAAAGTTGAATTCTGACAATGCTAGAAGAAATCTTATCAAGAATTTCTCTCAATAGACGGAAATTACAAATAACATCCATCTCCTTTGTATCGGAATACGTAGCGTCAACATCGCCATTCGCATCATTTCCATCATCCTCGCACGAAACATTAACTTTATCGCTCGTTATAGATAATTTGATACGGAATGTCGCCTCCGACACTTGCGATATACTGTCGATAGTTTGTTTTAAATCAGCAACCTTAGCTTCTAACACTTTGTTATTAGCAGTTGGTATCACAGACTGATATTTTGGAAACGATGTATCAAGCAATTTAGACGTATAAAAAACACCACCACTGGCTATTTGAATCATGTTCTCCGTATAGTTGACACTTATCTCCCCGGCTGTTTCGCCTATTATACTCAAAATATACTCTGCCGTCTTCTTTGGAACCATCAAATTTGGAATAACGTCCTTAAATTTCGCCTTTCGTTCAACTAATCCGAGTCTCATGCCGTCCGTCGCAACAATATGAAGCTTGCCCTTTTCGTTAGCCTCTGAGTGTATCATCACACAATTCAAATGTTGCTTTGCAGGATCTATACAACAACTTACCGCAACAATTGCACTCTTCAAATCTTGTGCCTGAATCGTAAACGTCTTGTTCTCACCAAATTCCGGTGCATCAAAATACTCACTATTCGCTTCTATTAAAGCAATTTGATAACTTATCTTACCAACCAAAATTGACAAACGATTATCTTTTACAACGGAAATCTCGACCCTCTCGCTTAAACTCTTCTTAATAATATTTGCAAATAGCGTTCCAGAGACAACAAACTCTCCTTTCTCCTTTATATCACAGTCAAAAACTACCTTTACATATGACTCGCCGTTCGTCGCGTATGCCGTAACATTATCCTCAACTTTGAATAGAATTCTTGGTAAATTATCAAATCCACCCTTAAGCATTGGCTCAAGTCGTTGCACTACCTTCTTAATCTCATTCGAACCTATACTAAAACAAGCCATACAAATCTCACTTCAACAAAAGTATCAATGATATTGATGTGATGCAAAATATAATTTTCAAGATATTATCGAAATATCGCATGAATGATATTAGAAATAGGATTATTTATTTCAAATCCATTGATATGGATCAAATCTTATCACTATAAGGCAACGATTTAATATATTTTTCCATATACTCAAAATCTGGTTGTCCTTGTGGTGTGACTGGGAGTTTGATTGTTAATTGATTAAATTTTTTGTTGTTTATTTTATTGTCCCAACAAGAATTTTTCATACATATATTTTCTATAATAGGCATTACAAATAACGCTATATTGTTAGTTAAATTATTAGATTTTAATATAAATACATCACTTGTAGCATAAAACTTATCTTTTTGATAAAAGCATTTACCAACACAACCGTTTTTAGCAAGTGTAATTTTATTGCCTTCGAACAATTTATTCCCATCTTGTATTTGTTTAGCAACGCCATTATTTATACTAGTTGTAGAAATCAAATTTATATTGCCTTCTTGTGAATTTATGATTTTCTCTTTTCCGGTATCTTCAATTTCGAAAACATCTTTAACTTTAAACTCCTTCCACTCTTTCGTATCAATCTTTTTCTTGCCCCCCCCCCATAATGTTTTCGAGTCTTTTGAGGTTTTCCGTCACTTCGTTTTCAGTATTTTTAATATAATTTTCCATATACTCAAAATCTGGTTGTCCTTGCGGTGTGGTTGGTAATGGAATTTTCCAATTTAATATTCCGTGGATACCAATATAATTTCCCCATCCACAATTACTTTCTCTATATTTAGATTTTAATATTACAATTAAAAACATTGCTATATTTTTATTTAAATCAAATAATGGTTTTGTTAGTATATAAAAAATATGAATTGCAAACAAAAATAATTGATTCATTAATAGATTTGTATAATTTTTATAAGCCATATCAAAAAGCAGAAGATATTTATATTGAAAAGGGATATAACCTTTATGATAGATTTGTATCCGAAGACGATTTTCCCGAGGGGTGGGAAGATTGTGAAGGTTATACCGCAGAATGCACTCGAGAAATCATAACTTTTAACTGACATTCAGCAAGTATCTCGGCGGGGCGACTATTCGCCCCGTCATAGTGCACTTCAGAACAAATATGTCGGAAGGAAAATATGAAATCAGCAACCATTTTTCCCGAGCAGGAAATCAATGCTTTCAAAAATATGTTACATCCACTCGATATGATAAAAGAACGAAAATTTGATACAGTTTATTATATAGTAAGCAAAGGAGCACCGTTCGGTATTTGACATGACAGAGATCACGCATAAAATAATAATAATGTGCGTCATCATGGTGGCGGGCTTTATCTGCGGCAAGACGGGGCTTATTTCCGGCAACACCAACAAACGGCTGTCGGGGATACTTCTTTTTCTCATTTCCCCGGCTCTTACCTTTCTCTCGTACCAGAGAGAATACTCAGGAGAGATCGCGAAAAATCTCCTTCTGGCGCTTGCCCTCGCCGTACTGACACACGCCGTGATGATCGGCGCATCGAGCCTTATCATCACGAAGCGCTCCCGTGACCGGGAGGTGGAGATAATGAGCTCCGTTTTCTCCAACTGCGCGTTTATGGGCATCCCCATCGTGCAGAGCGTTTTCGGCACGGACGGCATCATTTTTCTGACCATGTACATCACCGTTTTCCACGTGCTTACCTGGACCTACGGCGTCACGCTGATGACCGGGGAGAACACCGTGAAGGACACGCTCCGTCATCTGGTA
>CALCWF010000206.1 GCA_937906355.1 uncultured Rickettsiales bacterium | reverse complement strand
TTTTACTTGCAAATTATCTTCTTAGATACACAGATTCGCCGTATGACGAAAGGAACTTATCAACCAAGTAAAATAAAAAGGATTAGAACTCATGGATTTCGTGCTCGAATTAAGACGGCAGGTGGACGTGACGTTTTAAGATCTCGTAGATTTAAGGGTAGGAAAAGATTAACAATAAGCGATATTCGTTGAATATAGTGGCAGATAGGTAAAACGTTGTGTTGATTGTGAAATTAAGTGTTTTAATTTTATGTTGTTTATGGTTACTGGATTGGTTGATTACTTTTCGAAGGTTAAGCTTGAATTTTCGAAAGTTGTCTGGCTGACTCCAAAAGAGTTAAAACAACTTGTATTCATTGTTTTAATCGTAACGACTGTGTTGGCGTGTTTCTTCGCTGTAATAGATGCCGTTGTATCTTCGTTGATAATGAAAATTGTGTTTACCGTGTAGTATTTATTTTTGTTTTATGAGTAATGAATTAAGTAATGATGAATTAAAAGATGGTAATGTGGAGGTTTCTCCAAGTGCAGATGTCGTCACATCTACAAACGAATGCAGTAATGCGGACGTAGATATCAACAGCAATGATGCCGACAATAAGGACGGTAACAATCTCGACAATAATAATCTCAAAGATAAGGAGAACGTCGACAATAAGGTCGTAAAGGAAGAAACGAAAAGTGAAAAAAGCGAGGAGAAAGGCAATATCGCAAAAGGCAATATCGCAAAAGGCAGTGGAAGAAAGAGAGTTGCTGTAAATCCTGAAATAAGTCAATGGTATATTTGTCGTGTTCAAACTGGCAGAGAGGACTCAATGGTGAGCGAACTGAAAGCGTCGTTCAATCTTCTCGAAAAGGATGGTATAGATGGTAAGAAATATTTCACGGATTTCTCTATTCCAAAACATAAGTATGTAAAATACGTCAACGGTAAAAAAGTCGAGAAGGATGTCAATGCGTATCCGGGATACGTCTTCCTGAAGATTAAGCTGACGGATAAAATAATTCTATTCTTACGTTCATTCTTTAAAATGAATGGCTTCGGGCAAATTTTACCTGAACCAATCGGTGACGATGTATATAAAAAAATGATGGATAAAGTAAACGATCTATCAAAGAATGTGGGAGAAGTTAACTTTACAATAGGTCAAAGAGTGAGAGTGAATTCTGGTTCTTTCGCCTCGATGGAGGGAAACGTCTATTCTGTAAATAAGGAAGAGCGTAAGCTCGTCATAAGTGTTATGATATTCAACTGTGAAACAAAAATCGACGCTACATTTGATCAAGTGATGGCAATTAATGACAATAAATAGGCGTCATCAATAGTATATCTGTCTACTCGTTATATCGACCACAATACGAAATAATACATATATGTGTGTGTAAAAGTGATAATATATGTCAGAAAGATTGATACAAATAGCAGGTCAAATAGTCGCGAAGATGCAAGAACTGGAAAACAGTCTACAACTTTGTCAAGACTATCAAGAATGTGCTAAAATAAACAAAGAAAAAAGCGATTTAGAAGAAACATTCGAGTGTGCTAATCATCTAATCGATATAGATAAACAAATCAACGAACTAGAAGAAATGCTAAAAACAGAGCAAAATCAAGAAATGACGCAAATGATGGACGAGGAGTGTAGAAAGCTGAAACAAGAAATTCCAGACGTAGAACATAAGTTAGAAATACTACTTATACCAAAAGATCCTCTCGATAGTAAAAACGCAATCGTCGAGCTTCGTGCCGGAACAGGTGGTGATGAAGCAGGACTATTCGTGGCCGATTTATTCGCTATATATCAAAAATACTGCGAAATAAAGCGATGGAAGATGGAAATAATACATCTTTCAGAAGGTACGATAGGTGGTATAAAGGAGATTTTTTTCAACGTATCCGGAAAGGAGGCTTACGGACACCTAAGATACGAGTCAGGGACGCACAGAGTCCAAAGGATACCAGAAACAGAGGTCAATGGGAGGGTTCATACCAGTGCAATAACTGTGGCTGTATTTCCAGAATTAGAAGACGTAGACGTCAATATAAACGATAACGATTTGAGAATCGACGTATATCGTGCCAGTGGTGCTGGGGGACAGCATATCAATAAAACCGAATCTGCTGTTCGTATAACGCATATACCAACAGGAATAGTCGTCTCAATGCAGGAGGGGAGATCGCAGATTCAAAACCGCGAAAAAGCAATGAAAATTCTTCGTGCAAAAGTCTACGAAGCAGAAAAAGAAAAACGCAACGACTCAATAGTAAAAGACAGAAGACAACAAGTCGGAAGCGGTGATAGAAGCGAAAAAATACGTACTTATAACTATCCTCAAAATCGTATAACTGATCATCGAATAGGGCTAACATTATATAATCTAGATAGAATCATAGACAGCGGAGATATAGACGAAATAATACAACGGCTAAGAGCGGAAAAGCAGGCGGAAATGCTAAAAGTAATGGGAAATTAAAATATAAACTTTTCTCATATACTGTCTTATTTATTCATATAAATCGTATGATTTTAAAGTATTACTTTAAAAGTAATACATTCATCACACGACGACTATAACGAGTCTCCTCTCACGAAAATTTGTCAATCAATCGACACGACAACGATACGATGCAATAACATTATTCGCTTAAAACATGTGATAGAAAAGAATAAAAACTTGCTTATAAACTTTGCAATTTGTTCGATAATATCGTTCATATACAATACTGCTATTATGCTACTAAAACTATTTCATGCAGACTCCAACAAAGGAAACAACAAAGATGTCAAAGGTAGTAAAAAAGTAAATAAAAAAGACAACGTAGAACAAAAATCATCTCGTTCAAATATACCGTCAAATAGACTATCGAACGAAAAAAAAGAACAAGATAAATGTATCAAAAGTAGTAAATGTAATAGAAAGGAGGGGAGTAAAAAAGAAAGAAAAAAATACAACAAAAAAGATAAATTCGTATACTTCTTCGGTAAGGGAAAAACGGAAGGAAACGCTCATATGGCGGATATACTCGGTGGTAAAGGTGCAGGACTCGCGGAAATGACGAATATAGGAATTCCAGTTCCAGCTGGCTTCACTATCTCAACCGAGATTTGTGAATATTTCTACAAGCACGATAAGAAATATCCAAGTTCATTAAAAAAAGAAGTCGAAGATAATCTAAAAAAACTAGAAGCTATAACTGGTAAGAAATTCGGAGATACGAAAAATCCACTATTAATATCTGTTCGCTCCGGGGCATCTGTCTCTATGCCAGGAATGATGGATACTATACTAAATCTAGGGATAAACGATGAAACTGTGTTAGGACTTGCGAAACGCACAAAAAACGAACATTTCGCATACGATACATATCGTCGATTCATACAGATGTTCGGAAACGTCGTATACGGAATATCGATCGATGAGTTCGAAAGCGTAATCAAAAATACTATCAGTAAAAAAAATAACAGCACAAAGGAAGATTACACGAAAAAAAAAGGTAAAAAAGACGTGAAATGTAGTCAAAAAAATGTTCCAATAGACAAACAACTCACACTAGAAGATATAAAACAGATAGTGAAAAAATATAAAGATGTGTATAAAAAGCATACAAAAAAAGACTTTCCACAAGATCCGAAAGTCCAGCTATGGATCGCTATCGACGCAGTATTCGGTTCCTGGATGAACGATAGAGCTATAAAATATCGTGAATACAACAACATAAAAAATAGTCGTGGCACAGCAGTGAATATACAATCAATGGTATTCGGAAACTACGGAAAGAACTCTGGGACTGGCGTATGCTTCAGTCGCAATCCAATAACAGGTGAAAAGAAAATATACGGAGAATATCTACAAAACGCTCAAGGGGAGGACGTCGTCGCTGGCATAAGAACACCAATGACTATCGACTTTCTCAAAAAAAAGAAACCAACACTATACAAAAAGCTCGTCGAGGTAGTAGATAAGCTCGAACATCACTATCGTGATATGCAGGATATCGAATTCACAATCTGCAATAACGAGCTCTTTCTCCTCCAAACGCGTATCGGAAAACGAAATGGACAATCCGCGGTCAGATGTGCAGTCGATATGGTTAACGAAAAGATAATAACAAAGGAGGAAGCAATAACAAGAATTACACAAAAAGATATCGAACAACTACTACACAAAACGATCGACGAGAAAGATAAAAAAGGTAAACATCCAATAGCAGTCGGACTAAACGTCTCTTTCGGTGCTGGATTCGGTGAGATAGTATGTTCCTCGAAAGAGGCAAAAGAAAAAACAGAGAAAGGTAGAAAAGTGATACTCGTAAGACAAAATACAAGTCCAGAAGATATATCAGGTATGATCGTCGCAAGTGGCGTTCTAACATCAGTAGGAGGTGCTACCAGTCATGCCGCAATAGTCTCTCGCGGAATAGGTATTCCGTGCGTCATATGTGCAGGTGCTATATCTTTCGACGGAAATAACGTTATAATTAACAACAAAAAACTCAAAAAAGGCGATATAATAACAATAGACGGCACGACAGGCGATGTATTCAAAGGAAAAATGAATCTAATCAACTATGCCTTCGATAACTACACAAAGACGTTCTTGAAATGGTGCGACAAAATAGGAGATAAGTGTACAAGAAATAAAATGACTAACAAAACAGTAAAAATAAAAACAAAAATAAACAAGACATCAAAGACAAATAGCACAACAGAATTAAAAGGCTTCTACGTTTACGCAAACGCAGATCTACCGGTCGACGTAAAAAAAGCAATCGAACTAGGAGCGAATGGAATAGGTCTATGCAGAACGGAGCATATGTTCTTCGATAAAAAAAAGCTAATGCCATTTCGTGCAATGATATCCAGCGATACAAAAGAGCTACGCGAAAAATATCTAAAACAAATTCTAACACTTCAACAAAAAGACTTCGAAGATATATTCAAAGTTCTGGACGGTAGAAGCGTGATAATACGACTACTAGATCCGCCACTCCACGAATTCGTTACAAAAACAGTAGAGGAGAACAAAGAACTAGCAAAGTTCATGGGTTGTAACGTAAAACAGCTGGTAGAAAAAACATCTCTACTTCAAGAGACAAATCCGATGATGGGGCATCGTGGTTGTAGACTTGCTATTACTTATCCAGAAATATACGAAATGCAAGTCGAAGCAATCTGTAATGCAATAATCAACTGCACTAAAAAAAACATAAAAACACACGCAAAGATAATGATACCAATCGTGTGCGACGGCAACGAACTATCAATCGTACGCTCAATATGCGTGGAAAAAATTAAAGCTATATTCTCAAAAAAAGCATCATCAAAAAATACACTATCAAAAGAGACACTATCAAAAGGTTCTTCAAACAGAATAGACGACGTAATCTTTGATACTTACAACAACAACGATAACTTCGATACAAACTTCAATCAAAAAACAAATAAAGTAATAATTCCAATAGGAACAATGATAGAGACGCCACGTGCATCAATAACGGCAGATAAAATAGCTAACTACGCCGACTTTTTCAGCTTCGGGACAAACGACCTGACGCAAACAACATTCGCACTTAGTAGAGACGATACGAGTAAATTACTATCATCATACATAGACAAAAATATTATCATAAATAATCCATTCAAAACACTAGATCAGGATGGCGTCGGAGGACTAATGAAACTCGCCGTTCGTAACGGAAGAAGTGTGAAACAAAAACTGCAAATAGGTATATGCGGAGAACACGGTGGTGATCCAAAAACAATAGATTTTTGTTATAAAATAGGACTCAACTACGTATCCTGTTCGCCGTTCAGAGTGCCAACAGCCAGACTTAGCGTAGCTCAAGCTGTAATCAACGATAATAAAAAATGTGCTAATAATGGCCACTTAAATAGCAAAAAGTCAAAAAAAACTAAAATATGATTAAAGTACTAAAATTCGGTGGTTCCGTTCTAAAAGACGCAAAAGATCTTAAAAATATAAAGTCTCTAATCGAGAGCACAATATCAAAAAACGATAATATAATCGTCGTTATGTCGGCTCTAAACGGTATAACAAATAATCTAATCGAACTCGCTAAGAGCGTAGCGTCATCATCTAATCGCTTCAAAATAAATGAAAAAATAGACACAAAATCTACAATAAAAGCTATCACAAAAGACGCTACGAAAGCTCATCTCGTCGAGGGAAAGTCATACAAATTATACAACAATATAATAGATCGGCACTTATCTATCGCTAATGAACTAGGTATAAACGACGAAGGGAATAAGAAAGTAAACGAACTTCTTCTAAAAATGCAACATACTATAACGGCAATATGCGATAACAAAAAGATGATAAACGAGCTACAAGATACTCTTCTCAGCTACGGGGAACGATTATCGTCGCTAATATTCTATCTATTTCTACGTAGTTCCTCGAAAAAGAACAAGAAAATAAATTTTTCCTTTGATTAATGGTAATGCTCAACAATATTTTTATATTTTTAATTTCTTAAATAGAAATATCCATTTTTCGTTA
>CALCWF010000205.1 GCA_937906355.1 uncultured Rickettsiales bacterium | reverse complement strand
CTATATAAAATAATGAATTAGAAAAACTAACTCGCTTTTATCGAATAGATCTGAATTTGAGAAAATTCTTTAAAAGAATACTTTGCAAAAAAACTAGTACCTAACATATATCAGTGGACGCACTTCAAATAGCATGTTTGTATCGTGCAAATTACGCTAAATCCAATTTATCTAACTAATTATATCTAACTAAATAGAAAATAAGAAGTATAGAAAATATGATATTGCATTTAAATTAAATATTTAGATCGTGAGATGCTTATTTGCTTAACGAGATATGCCTTCCAACGAGGAAAATGAAAACAAGAACATAGAGCACGAAACTATAGCAGGCAAATGGACTTTTCGTATTATCGCTGTAATTGTCATAATGGCATTTTGTTGCATAGTAATTCATGTCGAGTTTAATAACATGAAAAAAAACGACATCACTCGTGAAAGTGCTCTGCAAATAGCGAATCAAATAACAAGAAGCATCGAGGCATTGCAAGACGCATGGAATACAATATATTACTTTTATCAAACCGGCAATCTATTCAAAATACTAAAATGCTCTTCAATGTCGTCGACAAAACAGACGAAACAGAAGAATATATTACTACGTCTATACGACGAAAAAATCTGTGATAATAACACAAACTGTGCACTAAAAAACAGCAATACAAGCGAAAAAGATATAGATTCGACGAATAAAAATGACGATGATTACGTTCGATGCGGAAGCGATATTACAATAAATATTGGTCTAAAGGACGAGGTCTACAAGCATCCAACAAATTATAAAAAATATACTTTTAGTCTAGGGAGCGAACCACTTGAAATATTGGAAAACTATCCATTCGTAAAACACGCGTTAGCTACAATGAAAATTGGCGAGAGAACCACATTTATTGCCATTCCAATGGAACAAAAGATATTAAAGCAGAGGAGGCAAACAATGTATGAGATAGCAGTTCATACTGATAGCAAGAATAAAACCGGTGCAGACAATAAACAAAATAGCAACAACATACCGCTCTACTTCCCTATAAGGGAGGGTAACGAAAAGTTCGTCATAGATGATCGCATCACATGTGGTTCGATTGTGAGTTTTATATACGATATCTACGATATAAACGGAAAGAAGATTGGTGCCGATAATGAAATAAACAAAATCAAAGTTGGAAGTAAAAAATTGAGCGTCGGTATAGAACAACTGATGCTACGAATGAGTGTCGGGGATAGATATAAAATATTTGTCACAAAAAATATGCATAAAAATACGGATTTCTTCCCATCGACGCTATTCAACGATAGAGATGCTATAATATTCGATATCAGTATTGTCAACGTTCAAAACTAACTTATGATTACAAAACTCACGATTATAAAAGCAATTGTAAATATAATTGCGAAAAATTCTAAAAAAGCAAAAAAGATATACGAAAAAGTATTTTATAATATAAAGTGTTCACTCGGGCGATGCTTTACGAATTTAGAACTAGAAACATTCGAGATAAAAAAGCTGTATTCGTTATATATCTTTAAAAGCTTTGCGAAAAATTTCTTCACATGGGCGACTATATTTTTTCTGCTTCTAGCGTCGTATAACAATATTGATGTCGAGCCAAACTTATTCAAACAACTCAAAATCATCACGATATTCAGCAGGACTCTCGTCTCTTTTATTGATACGCTAAATATAGTCGCACTAATTAGTTGTATGATATATTTTCTCCGTTCGAAAAGAGTTTTTAGTTTTCTCGTTCTTGGAACTTTCGGGGTAGAAACAAAAAAAATTTTAAAACCGATAATTATCTTTCTACTATTAGTCGGTCTTACGAAAATAATAATACTAAAACCAATATCAATTAAAATTGAAAATATGAGAAAAACAATGGCTCACTACAATAGTAAACAGCGAATTACATTAAAAAAAGGCATAAAATTTACGGTAGTCGATAGTAAAAACAACAAGAACTACATTATAATATCCGGAACATACGATCGACACGATTTTGATAAAATGGAAATCACAAATGCAACGTTTCAGCAATACGAAGAACGTAAACTGACGACGATTTATTCTACGAAACGAGCATATTTTGAAAATAAGACTTGGAATTTAACAGATGCGAATAAGACAGATATCGCGAATAAAACAAACAAAAAAGTCGCAAAATATGCCATCAACAGTTTTTTGACAATAAATGAAATCGCATCTGAAATTCAAAATACAATGAAATTGAAAAAGTCGCTATATATTGGTTTATACGAACACCTGAAACTAACGTCCAACAAACATAAATCTAGTATAGAAAGCGAAGCACTCGTTAACGCGAGAATATATCTATCTAATGAAATAATGTCGCTATTTTGCCTCATATTATCGTGTCTAATAGCGTACCTTTTTTGTATATCTCACACAAGAGACGCGAATATGATAAAGTCATCAATCGAGTGCTTCGTTGTTTATTTTATAATTCTACGCATAGTTCGAGCAACGGAAAATATAGTCGCAATTTCTTTTCTCTCGACGTTCTGTGTATGTGTGGTAAATTTGTTATTATGTATAGCAACCCATCTATTAATCATAGAAAGAGATTGCGAATATTCAAATTTGTCAAAAATAAAAATGGCTGTTTTGAATAGAAAAAATAAAAAGTGAAATGATATTAAACTATAATTACATCGACTCGCTATCGTCAAAGAGACGCTCGTCTTTGATGACAAATACATCATCATCTATTGCAGAATTTATTTTTATATTCTTGAAAAAAATATCAAATATTTTAAGCGAGTTATCGTGCTTGCCATCGTTCTTTCCATCGTCTCCAAGGGAATATAGAGTTAAACTAACAATGGTTCGCTTATTTAAATCAAGCTTCAAACACGCACTCAGGTTCGTATCCATTTTCTTAAACTTTATGCATAACTCTCTCTTCGTATTAAAGCTAAGTTCTTCTGGCTTCATATTTTTTGTAAAAAAACGCATCATCTCGCCATATTGATTATCGACATACGTCGTCTGTCTGATGTCTTTGTCTATCATTTTAACGTTGCCGTTTATTGATACTATCTTCAATCGCATATTTTTTGAGTCATTCTCTAGTAGAATACTATCTGGCTTTTTAATCGTTACCGTCCCTCTCGAAACTATATTATTGTCGTCAGTATCTTCGCCGTCATATTGCTTCTGCACGAAATCGGCTTGCAACGTATTTATTGAAAAAAGGAACTTAACTTCTGGTAAATCCGCCCTAACCGCATAAACTACTCTATAATTTATAGTAGCAAAGACAAATGCAAAACATGTTAATACGATACACTTTCCAACAGCTTCCCACGTAGAATAAATAAAATATCTAAAAACTTTAAAATGTCGTTTACTACCAAGTTCGCACATTGTAATCTACTGTTCTTTTAGAGAAAAGATTGCATTAAATGCAAGAGTTGAATAGCGTCGTTCACATAAATACTTCCATCGTCGAACTAATTATTGCCACATCATTATGTTTGCTACATCGACTCGTTTACTATATCATTCGTCATCCGACTACAATAGCCCATAAGACGAGACAAACTGGATAATTTATGAAAAGATACTGACGAGATATTACTCAGTATTTCATCTATGTAGATTAGTCGACCGGAACAGAGACTTCATTATGCGTTTGTGTAGAAACATCGACGTTTTTTTTCGAACCATGAGAACCATACTTCATGTACGACATGAGCAAACAATTGCAAACAAAGAGTATAGCACATACACGCGTTACTTTGACAAGTAAATTGCTCGCTTCACTTGGTGCGAAGTGCGTGCTAGAAACCAATACAGACGATTCCGCAGAACGTTGAATCAACACCAACAAAATTATCAAGAGTGCAAGCACAAAATGTAAAACAATGAAAAAAGTCATCGAAATATAGCTCACTTTCTAATAAGCGTTCTTAATGTCAAGATGGCGTTTTTAATTATATACTCAAGCTTATCCATTTCTTCATGTGTAAACTTCGATAGCACGTAATCAGAGATATTATACTCCTTATTCATTGGTTTACCTATACCGACACGGATACGATTGTAGTTTTCTCTTACGTGATAATTGATTGACTTGATACCGTTATGACCTGCAGAGTTGTGTGAATTTGTCGTTCTTATATCTCCAAAGCCAATATCTAATTCATCTTGTATGACAATTATATCCTTTCCGGAAATTTTATAGAACTGCATAACTTTCGCCACACTCTCGCCAGAGAAATTCATATATGTATTCGGCTTTATGATAATACATTCATCTTTATCGATCGAGCCACGACAAATATTACACAAAAGCTTCTTACTATCGAACCAATCGTCAAAGTTTTCCACTCTCTGCAACGCGTCAACTATCATGAAACCAACATTGTGTTTAGTAAAATCAAATTCTCTTGGATAATTTCCCAGACCAACGATAAGCTTCATATCAACAATATCGAACAACAATTGAATTAGATAATTACATCTATAATTATTCCTGTGAATTTATCAAACCTTATCATTGCTAAGTGATTAACTACTATCATCGATAATATCGAGTGCTTCTCATAATAAACAATCAATCACACGCCTTGCGTATAATCTTTGAGATTTCACTTAGTTCTCACAACTTAATAACAAACGACGACTTTTATACGTTCTAACACAATGATAAAAACGATTCACATTTACTTCTCGTCTCTGCAACGAAACAGGTCTTCTTCGAAACCCATTATATCAGTCGTGCAAACATTATCAACGAAGTCGAAGTATTTGCAAGCAACCTCATAACGACCGCTCTTTTTCAACATGTCAGTAAGTGCATCACGTAAACGATGCAAATACAGAACGTCATTAGCGGCGTATCCCTTTTGTGCGTCAGTCAATTTCTCGGCACCCCAATAACTACATTGTTGTTCCTTCTTCAACTCAACGTGAAGAATTTCGCTAACAAGCGTTTTTAAACCGTGAGAATCACTATACGTTCTAGCTAAACGAGAAGCTATCTTAGTACAGAATATATTCTTTATAGAATCGATTTTAAGATATTTACGCATTATAGCAATATCAAAACGAGCATAGTGAAATATCTTTTGACGCTTCTCGTCGAGCAAGAAACGACGCAAGTTCTTGCACTTATAATCATACGTATCAGCTGGAAAATGAACAAGATACACTTCTCCGCTTTCATCGCAAATTTGAACAACGCACAGTCTGTCGCGAACATTATATTTAAGACCCATTGCCTCAGTATCTATAGCAATAGAACCTTTCAAACTAACACCATCTGGTAAATCATTAACGCAGTACTTCATAAATCAACACACTAAACTTACAGAAAATAAAAATAGAAAAAGAATGGCACAAGGAACCGTCAAGAAGACAGTTC
>CALCWF010000204.1 GCA_937906355.1 uncultured Rickettsiales bacterium | reverse complement strand
AGCTGTAAGGCTTATACCGGAAGCAGACCTATTCAATCAAAAGTGCTAACTATTGGCACAGAAGCCGATTGGCGTGAATTATGTAAGATAGGCTCAAAGTATTACAGTACACACAATGCAAAGGCGTTTTTCGAAAGATATTTTTCTCCATTCAGAGTCACAGAAACAAGTGGAAAAGATACAAGTAAATTCACCGGATACTACATATGGGAACTACCTGTTTCTTTAAATAGGACAGATAAATATTGGGATCCAATATACTCAATGCCAGCTGAATGTAAATTATCAAAAAGATGTCCAACGCGTTCAGAGGTCAATCTAGGAGCATTAAAAGGAAGGGGACTTGAATTGGCGTGGGCAAGTAATCCGATGGATGTTTATTTCATGCAAGTACAAGGCTCCGGTATCGGCGTATTAGAAAATGGCAGAACAATAAGATTTAACTATGCCGGAAAAAACGACAAGCCATTCTTGTCGTATAGTGAATATATTAAACGACATCCAAAATTCTGTCCGGTGACCGGATATGGAAAAACTATCGCGTGGCTAAATAAGAACCCAGATAAAGCAATCACGGCAACAAACGTATCCGATTCTTATGTATTCTTTGAAGTAAAATCTGGTCTAGAGCCAGCAATCGGTAGTCAAGGCGTTCCTCTCACGCAATCAAGAAGCATAGCTATCGATCCTACGTATATTCCGTATGGCGTACCAATGTGGATTGAAACACATATCGCCGTCATAGATGCTGACAATCACGATGACGACAAATGGGTCGACTGGAATAGACTTTATATAGCACAAGATACTGGTAGTGCAATCAAAGGAGTCGTCCGTGCCGATCTGTATATGGGGCACGGAAAGAAGGGAGAATTTATAGCAAAGAATCAAAACTTCCCTGGAAAGTGGTATATGTTATTACCAAACTCATTGATAGACGATGTGGTGAATTAAGACATATTCATCTATATTGTTTATTCTTCTAACAACAAAAAGAGTTGCTAAATAAAATAACTAAGCATTTTGAAAATACTACAACATGTCGCCAGAATATATCTACATCAAACTAGTTGATAATTCAAGCGTTCACATAGGAACAACTATAAGCTTAGAGAAACGATACAAAGCACATGCAGACGAATATAACAATGAAGTTAAGCCATATTTGCACATATTCGAGTGCAACAAAGAAACGGGACATAATATAGAAGCTGATATTAAAAAAGAGTTCAAGAAATATCTCATAGAAAGAGAAATATACAATTATTCACCAATTCTAGAAAAAGAGTATAAGAGTTTTTTATCAAAACATAAAGATATAATAAAACAATTAACAGAAGAGGAGGTTATTGAAATAAACAATAAGATAACCGGTAAAAACGATAAAGCCAAGATGGTCCTAAAAAAGATTCCAAAAGCTTATAAGAGAAATGTAGCAAAAGGAGAGACAAGTTACAAAAATATATTACACGAAGCAAAAAGGAAAGCTAAATATATACAACACGACAACACAAATTCAAAAATAATAGATCAAGATGAATGCTATACAAGGTATGAAGATATAGAAAAGATGATCGAAGAACCTCAAATCGCGATCCAATTCAAAGATAAATGTGTATTTTGCAATTGCGACGACCCTCTTGGAACAACTGAATTAAAAGACAGTAAAGTTGTTTGTGATGAAAAACGTTGCTCTGCATTTGCTTTATACTTCAAGAGGAACTTCAAAAAGCTTGGACTAAAAAAACTAATATGTCTTCATTATGCAAATACAACAGATCTATTTGATACAGAAGAAACCATACTCGGCATCATATATAACTATGATGGAACAGAAATACTAATAAAAAAAGAGAAAGGTTTTGACGGAAGCTTCATGCATCCGAAAAGTATAAAGATACTTAATGAGGATGCAGATATTGTCTGCACAAATCATCCTTTTTCATTAACGAAAGAGTTTTATAATATCCTAATGAAAAGTAAGAAGAAGTTCTTAGTTATTAGTCCCATTACATCAATTCTTTACAAGAGTATGATATATAATCTTGATAAGAAATTAATAAAACCAATTAAAGAAGTGCATAATTTCTTAAAAGGAAAACGAAAGATTCCAATTAGAGCAAGTGCGGTCTGGATGACGAATTTAAATTATAAAAGGAAGCAATATGATACCAAAAAGCTGGTTCCAATGAAAGACATACCGGAGAAAAATATCAAAATCGACGACAGCAATATATTACTCGTTAACAATGGTTATATTCCGTCTGATTACGATAAAGAATTTTCAATCTCTGTAAGCCCAGTTATCAATGGAATTTTAGAACTAGGTTTTAAAGCAATCAAAACATACGCTCCTTACTATAAGGGGAAAGTAAAATTTCTAAGATTAGTGATAAAGAAAACGAAGTAATAAAGAAAACTGAATAGACGAAATCAAAATGAACGATTTACAAAAAAACGTCTCTTCATGATAGCTAACTCGCCAGTGCAATAAGAATGGTCTCTGTGATTTCTTACATAAACGACCAAGGATCGACGTCTATCTTTATTTGAACGCTCTTAGGAGTCTTGAAATTGATACGAAAATCATTTAACGCATTAAGTAAATTAGCACTCTTAGACGATTTCAGCAAAAATCTATAACGATAATTTCGTTTTAGATAGTACATACTACTTTCCGTAGGTCCAAGTATATTAATGGAATCGCCAGAAAACTTTGATATACATTTTTTTAACTCTTTCAACACATCGTTTGCCGTATAATAAGCATCGTCTTTACTCTTTGACGCCACAATAATAGCCACCAAACGACTATATGGAGGTAAATTATACTCTTTACGTTTATCTATCTCGATACTATAAAATTTATTTACATTTCCTTGTTGTATCGTCCGCAAAACGCCATTCTCAGGATCGACTGTTTGGATATAAATAGTTGCATTTTTTCTCTCTCTACCCGCTCTACCGGACAACTGAAACAACATCTGAAACATTTTCTCAAAAGCTCTAAAATCACCATTCAATGAAACGCCGTCTACATCAAGAACTACAATATTTGTCAACTTTGGAAAATGATACCCTTTTGTCATTATCTGCGTTCCTATTATTACATCAACATTACCACTCTTTATTTCATTCGAGATTGTATCAATATCTGATTCCTTATTAATTTCGTCGCTTGAAAATAACATCGTCCTAGCACTACAAAAACTTTTAATCTCCGCATCAATCTGCTCAACGCCGACGCCTTTATATGGCGACAAATTCTCACTTTCACACATCTTGCACTTTTTAACATTGTTAATACAATAACCACAATAATGACATTTTAAAATATTTTTTTGTCTATGATAGGATAAAAAATTATCACAATTCTCACATTTTGCCTCATAGCCACAATCGCTACATTTCAACGTTCGTGAATACCCTCTTCTATTTATAAAAACCATCGATTGTTCTCCCCTTTCAAGAGTTTTTAAAATCGCATCACGAGATGCTCGTAGTATATAATTAACAATCTTACACTTTTCATCGTTCACATGAGGTGTTTGCTTTACATCGCTCTGGACGTTATCTATTGCTACTTTGTCGTCTACTAATATTTCATTCGTCTGTTTTTCTCGTTTCAAGTCTGCATCCCTATATGTTTGTTGACAGGTAAACATATCGACAAGAATAACCTTGGGTGGCTCACTGTGAAAAAACTGTGTGTTAATCTTATACAACTTATATTTTTTATTCAAAACATTAACTAGCGTTTCTATCGACGGAGTTGCCGACGACAAAATAACAGGAATATTCTCGTACTTTGCACGCAAAACCGCCATATCTCTCGCATGATAAACCGGTATTTCGTCCTGTTTATAAGATTGATCGTGCTCTTCGTCTATCACGATCAACGATAGATTCTTATAAGGCAACAACAATCCAGAACGAGTAGAAATAATTACTCTCACACTTCCATTAACTATATTTTCATAATAAATCTTCTTCTTCGCAATAGATACAGACGAGTGCCAAATTATCGGCTCAACGCCACAAAAATCATAAATTGTAGATATAAGATTATTTGTTAACGCAATTTCTGGAACCATTATTAGCACCTGTGCTGTTCGATCTTCAATGATTTTTCTCCTAACGACTTCAAGGAAAATATAAGTCTTACCACTTCCCATCACGCCTCGCAACAATGATACCGAAAAACCATTTGAATTATTATACATATCAAAATCTATTTGATTTCTTTTTAGCAATTCTTTTTTCTTCACTTT
>CALCWF010000203.1 GCA_937906355.1 uncultured Rickettsiales bacterium | reverse complement strand
TAAATATCATTACACCACATCATTTCGACATATCGAATTGCAAAGATTTTTTATTTCTTTTTTTTCTTATCACTATCGACACCTTCATTTTTGTTGTCATCCTTATCCTTTGTCTTCTCTTTTCCTTTTTTCATCTCTTCTTTCACATTAAATCTATTCAATGCGTCACCTAATACATCCGCAATTGAAGCTCCGGTGTCCGCTGATCCGTACTTATCTATAATTTGTTTATATCGCTCCTCCTCGAGTTCTTTAATAGATAGGGATAACTTTCTATTTTCTAAGCTGAAAGCCGTAATCTTCGCGTCCACTTTATCACCTATTGTAAATCTATCAACTCTTTGTTCTGCCCTCTCGCGAGACAGATTAGATTTCCTGATCGATGCATAAACACCCGGAATAACTTCAACCTCCATTTTATCAGGTCTTAAACCGCAAACGATACACGTGACATTTTGCCCGACCGTGAATATTTTTTCATTATTCTTAAACGGATCATCGATTAATTGCTTGATTCCAAACGTAATCTTGACAAACTTACTGTCGACCGATAAGAAAACAACCTTGACAACATCTCCGACCTTATAAATCGACAACACATCAACGTCGCACAACCAAGCGATATTATCTAAACTGACGAAACCTTCGACATCCCCGACAGAGACAAAGAAACCATAATCAACAACTTTTGTGATGACCGCGTCAAATTTATCTCCAATCTTATTCGCCTCTGCGAAGTCCTTCCATGGATTACGTAACAAACGACGCACAGACAGAGCGACTCTTTGTTTATCGCCATCTATTTCTATTATCATAGCCTCAACCTCGTCGCCAACCTTATATTCCTTCATCTTCTCATCCTCATTGCCACCCCAAACAAGTTCAGACGAACGAACAAGACCGTCCACACCGGTCGCAATAGAAACAAAGAATCCATACTTCTCAATCGATGTAATCTTACCTTTCACCTTTTCTCCAACTTCAAGTCCTTTGACTAATTTTAACCACGAATTCTCCGCTAACAGCTTCATGCTGACGGCAATTTTATTCGTCTCACTATCAATCTTAATAACCTTTGCTTTAATCTTCTCGCCAACCGATAAAACTTCTGACGGATGAGCTATCTTCCCCCAAGAAATATCACCGACATGCAACAAGGCATCGACACCAAAACCTAAATCTATAAAAGCACCATAGTCAGTTATATTGCGAACCTTACCTTCTACAATACTATCCTTCGCTGTTGCGAAAAATGCGTCACGTGCCTCCTTGTAAGAATCTATGATAACAAGTTTACGCGAAACAACTCCATTCTTACCGTCAAAACTGACAACCTTGAACTTTTGTTTCTTACCAACTAAATCGCTTATATCCGTCACATTTCCCTCGTCAATTTGACTGCCAGGCAAAAACGCTATAAATCCGTCGAAATCAACAGATATACCACTCTTAACCTTCGCAAACGGAATACCCTCTATGATCTCATCATTTTCAAAAGCTTCTCTAAAACGTTGACACGACTCCTCCTTGATTGCATTCTCACGACTCAACAGATATCCGCCTTTTCCGTCGACATCCATTACGTAAACCTTAACCACGTCGCCAACCTTCAAGCTTTTCTCCTCATCCTTCTTGAAGAACTCTTTTATCGATATAACACCCTCTGCTCTCAGACCCGCGTCTATTACGACAATCCCTTTTTTCCTATTTATCGATGTGATTATACCGTCCACAACCCTACCTACGTAATTCAAATTACTATGCGAGAAACTATCGAAATACGCACAAACCAAATCGGTAGTTTTAACTTCTTGAGTAGACATTCAACTAAAAACAAGTATTTGTTTTGTTGCTTTTTTTAAAAATCAAGATAGATTTTTATTAAATATTTTTACGTTTTACGGCATCACACACGAATAACGTCTTTCTTTCGCATCACGATTAGTTTCATTGAGCTACTAAATTAGCATCAGCGTATATCGAATCATAAAACGGAAGAAATAAACTATATAATATAAAACTATAAATAAAACGGCAAATAGACAAATAATAAAGAAGAGTAGAGATGAAAACGTTGAAAAATAGTTGAAATATAAATTAATACGCCTTATCTGATCTACGCTATTCGCACGAGTTATAGTATTGTATTTTTTTACTGATTTTACTGAATTAAATAAGTCCTGATCTTATGAACTTCAAAAAAAACACACATTTCAAGTTACGAGTAAAACCACAGGCACTGATACTTGCGATCGTATTTTTTGTCAGTTGTCATAATTCGGTATTCGCGTTAGACTGCGGTGACGACGCCAATCCTGCACTAGTAACGTTATGTGATATAATTATGTTCCTACAAGGAAGAATTGGGAGATCACTGGTATTATTCGTAGTTATGATAAAAGCTTGGGAATTTGTTCACGGATCTGTAAAATGGCAAGATATGCTCGTAGTAGCTATCGGAATTGGATTATTTTTTGCTCCGGTGACTTTTGCAGTATGGTTATTGCCAGCTTATATTGATGGTATTTCTGGCGATGGATACGATCCAACCATAAAATATACACCAGCGGAAATAATACAGTGTGCGTGTCCAAATCTCAGATAGCGACTGTAGATGACTTCGATATTCAGTTAATATCGATTT
>CALCWF010000202.1 GCA_937906355.1 uncultured Rickettsiales bacterium | reverse complement strand
ACGCAGAAAAATACGATAAACACCACCTTATAGATAATATCTATGCAACTCTTAATCAAACCAAAAAAGCTACCAATCGCACTGAAAACACTGTCTACGAAGCTCTTTACTAACCCCATCGTTGTATTAAAAATCTTTATAAGGAAATTAATAAATCCAAACATATTGTATAAATAAAATGCATAGTAACCCGACTTCAAGCTTATGGCTGCTACAATATCCTGACCAAATTCACAATCGTCGCCCACTATGCAACCTAGCTGTAAAGATTGTTACAGATAATTTGCAAGTTTTTTGTAATCAACGTTATCACGGGATATACTCCATCTACTAATCAATCCAACAGTCCGATAAGATTACTTACCTTTCACATACACATCTCGAACTAAGACCGTTTGTAGCCACCAATGCAAATACCTTACGCATCCTTGTTTGCTTCCTTAGTGGAATCATTCTTAGAAGAATTCTCTTTTTCTTTATCACTTTTTTTATCGCCGTCTTTCTTTTCGCTAACGACATCTTTACCATCAGCAACGATATCCGTTTTATCGCCCTTCGTGTTATTCTTATCGTTTTTCTCTGCACCTTTATTATCCTTTCCGCTTAATGCTAAGTTATACCTCTCGTCGAACGATGTCGCATCCTCCAAATAATCAGCCGTCGTACGACAAACGTTCAATCTTACATTAGTGACAATATCCCCGAATATATTCACGCAAGCCACATACTGCCCCAACGCATTAATCTTACAAGGTAAACTAATCGCACTATTACTAATACTAAAATCAACATTGTTCTTAGACGCAAAATCGCAAACAAATTGATAAATATCACGCACTTTTATTGAACCATATATCGTTCCATCGTCGGCCGCTTGACGAACGACATTAAACACAGCCCCACTTAAGACGTTAGACAATTTCCTCGCCCCTTCTATTAACTTCTCATTCTCCTTGCGTAAGACCTCCTTTTTCTCCTCTAGCTTTTTGATATTACTCTCATTAGCCATTATAGCGTAGTTATTTGGAAGAAGAAAATTTCTACCATATCCATCCTTAACATCACAAATATCACAAACCTTGCCTAAGTTTTTAATATCACGATTCAAAATGACCTTCATATTCTCAAATAAAATCAACAACACAATAAAGTAATCTGCCTCAATACTGTGCACTAATACTTCACGTAAGGTAACAAACCTAAAAATCTCGCACGCAATATAGCTTTACGTAGTAGCTTTTGCTTACTATGACTCTTCACATTTGAACTCCTTGTGGCAATTATTTTTCCACGTGGACTTATAAAACGCTTCAATAAATCAACATTCCTATACGATATAAAACAATCTTTCACATTACCCAAAGGGCAAGCGGAGGCACGCTTAAAAAATGACGTCGAATTCTCCTTCTTCACTTTCAAAGCAATAGCAGATATACCCTCGACCTTTTGCAACTCATCATAAGAAATATCGCCAGATACAGCATTAATCAATGTATCATCGACATTTTGCGTAGCTTTTATATTCTTTGGCATACTACTTCACATCAAAAACAGACGTCATTGCACTAAAAAATCTTTTATCAAAAACAACACCATCGCCACTTTGCTCTGTGCCTGTCAAACAATTCGGCGACTTCATCTTCAAGCCGTCGTCATCGGCATTAATCAATAAATATCTGAGAAACAAACTACCACTTTTTAATCTCTCCTCTAACAAAGTATTAACCTCTTTACTAGCGCTAAATTGTATCATATAAAAGTGTGCATAATCACTTTTACCTATCTTATATTCCAATTGACGCAAACCCCAATACTCGGTATATAGCACTGTGCCACTACCGTCTGAGATTATATCACTAAGACCCTGTAAAGCAGTCTTAACATCGTCACTAGACGCATCAGATCTAACAAGTAATGTTAATTCATAATTCTTAATCACAATTCTTGTTTAAAAGATATATTTTTTATTTGCAAGAAAAAAACATTTATTCAATATACGACGTATATCGCCTATCAAAAAAATTGATTATTAAATCGTCGATATACCATTATCATACGGATATAACCCACTTCATGGGTCGTATTCATTATACGTTAATATACACGGGGACATGGAACAAACAAATAAAAAACAACTTTCGCAGACAAAAACAATAACAATCTACACGGACGGTGCCTGTAGCGGAAATCCAGGTATCGGCGGGTGGGGAGCGATATTGTTATATACTGCTAAAAAAACAGCGGACAACGCAGTAAAAGAATACAAAAAGTGCATCAACGGAATGGAAGAAAATACGACAAATAATAGAATGGAACTAACAGCCGTAATCGAAAGTCTAAAACTATTGAAGTTTCCATGCAAGATTAATCTATTTACAGACAGCAAATACGTGTTAGAAGGTGCTACAAAATGGTTGTCGTCGTGGCAAAAAAACAATTGGCGATGTGCAAACAAGAAGCCTGTAAAGAATGCTGAGTTATGGAAAGAACTATCACTCCGCACTGAAAATCACGAAATAATTTGGCATTGGGTAAAAGGACACGCAGATAACGAACTAAACAACGAGGTAGATAAACTCGCAAGAGACGCGATCGAGAATTTCAAAAAAAATGCAGAAATATCGTAATATTAGCCTGTCTTGACTTTAATACATAAAATACAATACTCATTCTAAATGAAAACGCATATAAATATGAAATTCAAAAAGCCAAAGCTAGTTTGCTATGATTGGGATAATACACTGGTAGACACGATGCCGGTTACACTCGTATCTATGAATCTATTATACGAAAGATACAAGCTACCAAGACTGAGCATAGGAGATATAGTCAAGATCAACGGCTATTGTTTCTCTGACGTTTTTACGGCAGTCTTCGGCAGAGACGACTCAAAGGCGGTGCAGGAGGAATATCAAGCTATATACGACAATTATGCGGAAAATATGTTACAACCAATACCACACTCAATAGAGACTGTTAAAATGATACATGACTTCGGGATTCCTCAAGCTGTAATGAGTAACAAGCCCGGATATATAGTTCGTAGAGAAGCTGAGAAGTTTCATTTTGCGGAATACTTTGAGTTCATTGTCGGTCCAGATGACAGTGGATTCGCAAAACCGGATCAAAGAATGTTTAACCCAGTTTACGAAAAAATGGAATTTAAAGACAGGTGGCATCATCCGGATAAACTCTGGTTCTTCGGCGACGCGGAGGCAGACGTAGACTACGCAAAGGCGATAAATGCCCGCCTATTCTTCTTAGGTGATACATCGCTCGTTCATAATTTCTCAACAGACCAGCTAGTGATACTAAAAGGTCATAGTGATATGAAAAATATCGAGTTCTACGACGAAGTATAACATACTCAAAATCGGCAAATTGCTTTTAATAAAAGATGACAATACTTCGTTTATATGTATATATGATACATCGACTTCATTTCATTTAGAAATATGAGTATACATTATAATATCAAATCATTTATAGGTAACATCAAAACAAAGCAACAGAGTAATATCGACAGTTGTTGTAACGACAACGACGGCAACAATAATAGCAATACTAATTCTATCGTCAGAAAACGTATCCTCTCCGTTGACTACGGAACAAGAAAAATCGGTTTTGCCGTATCTGACGAAGAAAGGAAAATAGCATTTCCGAAAGAAGTAGCACTTGGTACGTGGAACGACCAAACGACCACAACGAATTTAATCATAAGTCGAATAGACAAATACAAATCTATTGCACTCGTAATCGGCTATCCAAGAAAACTTGACAACTCACTACATAACAATTGTGTGATAATAGACAAAATAGTTAGCAAGATAGAAGAGACACTTGAAGATAAAAGCATAGACTTCCCGATTCTGCTTTTCGATGAACGATATACGACTGCATTGGCTAATTCCGTTTATAAAACGGAAATGATTCATGATAGAAATAGAAAAACAAAAGCAAGTAGGTATCAAACTTCACGTCAAAATAAATATAACAAAAATAAAAATAGCAATCAAGATGACGCAAGAGCGGCGTGTGTAATTCTCAACGACGTTCTAACATTATTAAATAATAGTGAAAATTAGTAAAATGAGTACAACTCCGATAAAACAATGTGCACTAATTAAAGAACTGAAACGAACAAAAGCAACGATCGTGATCAACAATCTAGACGAATCGTATAATTGGCACACGCATAACGACCAACTATCATCAATTACCACTTAATTACTACCACTTATTTACAATTCTAGGTCGTCCAAATCTATTATTAGACGCGTCGCTCATTGATGTAAGAAATACAAAAAATACAGCCCAACCAATTATGGGTAGAAACATCCACAGCATATTCCAGCCGGATCTATTCGTATCGTGCAATCTCCTCACGATGAGAGTAAAATTTGGTATAGCAGTTATCATCGAATATAGAACATTCAGGTCTATTGACGCAACAAATAACATAGAATTTGCAAAAACATGATAAACCAGCCAGCTAATCCAAAATTCCTTTCTCGTCGCTCTGCCCCAGTCAAAAGCGTTAGTCCAAAAACACTTCAAACACTCATTGCATTTGTTATGAAACGAACTATTATTCACACTATCGTTAATTGAATTATTATCATTTGTCATATCTGGCACAGTATAAAAACAATACATTATAACTACTGTTAGCATAATATGCAAATATAATATATCGAACGTCAATACATCTGTTCACAATAATGTTCGCAACAAATAATTTTGACTATTATCGATAATGACTATTGACTATATAGTCGACAATTCTATATATAGCGAGTATGTTGATACTAAATAAAAGAGTAAATTTCGACTTCAACGTTCATCAAACGTTCGAAGCTGGTATCGTATTAACCGGTGCGGAGGTAAAAAGCATTAGAGTGAACCACGTCAGCATAATGGATTGCTACGTCTCCGTCAAGAATCGTGACATGTGGCTTTTAGGTTGGAATATTCCGAAATACGAACAATCATACAAGGACAATAACTACGATGCACGACGTGCGAAAAAACTACTGCTAAAAAAGAATGAAGTCGCGAGAATAATAGGTCTGATAAAACGCGATGGATACACTATTATCGTCAGTAAATGCTATACAAACAAAAAAGGTTATATCAAACTAGAACTCGCACTCGTGACTGGTAAGAAAAAGTACGATAAACGTCAATATATAAAAGAAAAAGACGAGAGAAGAGAAAATACGAGAAAATTTCGTGATTAACGCTTTCTTGCTTTTTGCAACTTCTCGAAATCATCGTCAGCGTGATACGAAGATCTGGTTAGCGGAGAGGCCTTGACGAGTAAAAAACCTTTTTTCAATCCGCTTCTTTCATACTCTGTAAATTGTTCCGGCGTGACGAACCTATCTATATTTATATGTCTCCTGTCGTTGCTAGGTCTCAAATACTGGCCAATCGTGAGAAAATCAACATCAGAACCTCGTAAATCGTCCATTGTCCCCAAAACTTCATTATCAGTCTCTCCCATGCCTACGATAAGACCCGATTTAGTGAAAATCTCCGGTTCAATCTCTTTTGCCGTTTTCAAAAGCCATAACGCATTATCGTAGTCGCTACCAATCTTGATCTTCTTATGTAAACGTCTAACTGTCTCTATGTTATAATTCAACACATCTGGCTTGGCTTTGATGACAACCTCAAGAGCACCTTTTTTGCCTATAAAATCAGGTATCAAAACCTCTATCGTAGTGCCAGGACATAGTTTACGAACCTGATTAATAACCTCTGCGAAATGCTTCGCCCCGCCATCAGATAAGTCATCTCTCGTAACTGACGTAATAACCGCGTGTTTAAGTCCGAGTTGTTTTACTGCAAGAGCAATTTTTCTAGGCTCATCACGATCGAGCACTTTTGGGACTCCGTTTGGTACATTGCAAAATCTACATCTACGCGTGCAAATTCCGCCCATAATCATAAACGTCGCATGATGATTTTTCCAACACTCAGCAATATTAGGACAAGAGGCAGACTGACATACAGTTTCTAAGCATGCATTCTTCGCTAATTCTTGAACATGAAGAAATTCGTCTGTTACAGGTGCCTTTACCCTTATCCAGGATGGAAAACTGTTCGAGTTATCTGTCGTCATATAGTTCGCATTATCGATACAACTAACTAATCATAGTTTATAATCAAACTAAATAACTATCAATTCTCTATAAGCTATAAATTCTATAAGAACTCCATCGGAGCTAAAAAGTATATCAGTCAAATTTATTTCAAATATAATTCATAATATATTCATAAGAATATGTTTATTTTCGCTTGACTGTCGACGATAAAAGAATAAAATATACAAGATAGGATATATTGATATATGTTTGAATATGAATTCTCAAAATAACAACAGTAAAAAAAATAGTTTGCCGGTTGACCTTGTGAAACTAAGCGGTAGCTACTATCTAGATCTCCGTAATATCAAAAATAAGCGTAAGTACTTAATATTGCAACTGCTTATCGCGTATGGGAACATAAATGGTGTATATAGCAATAACGATAAAAATAAAATAAAGAAAAATCTCGAAATTAGCAATTCATCTGATGAACGGTATTATAGCAAGCAACGCGAAGACGAGATAGAAAATGCGTTCATCGCACAAACGATAATGTTCGCCAGTCGAAATGATCTTGAAAAAGTATCTATTGTCGAAGATAAACAACAGGGTCAAAGTTCAAAAATGGATGAGTTATGCGAACGATTAGGTCGTAGAATAACTATTAATAAAGGGATGGACGATAACAATGAATATACGTATAATATTAAGTATGAAAAAAAGAAAAATGGTAAAGACGATAAAGAAACGCTCAACGATTTGTTTGAAGCAATCAGAGCGACATATGAACGCAATAACGAAATGTCTGTAATTTTAAATCAAATTAAAGGGATAACTGAAATTATAGATGACGATGAAAAAAAAACGAAAATAAAAAAAATGATAGACGAAATTGTGGGGAATCGAATCTCCTTTAAGGAAGAGACGAATAATAACTCAAAAGTTAAATTGAAATTCGCAACGCATGATAAAATAAACACATCTAGTGGTAATAAGACCGACGGAAGCAAAGGATCTTTTGTTGTCGGTTGCAATGTCATTAGTCTTCCGGAATTCAATAAAGAAGAAATAATATCAGCATCAGATAACATAATCAAATGTAAAAGAGGTAAAAAAGAGTATACAATTTTCAAAAAATTCGGTAGCTACATGACAGAAGAGGACGGTAAATTTGACTTCTATGATCCAGATCCAGATATAGGATTTGTAAGTAATTGCACCAAGAAAGAAATAAGCGGTGTGCCAGTTATAACATCTGGCAACATAAAGAATAAAAAGGGACTAATAGTTCGTCTTGACGATACGCACGCTGGTCAGACATTACGAGCTACAAATATAATGCAAAACATCTATACATCAAACATTCAATATGACAGTAAATCTATCGGATATTGTGAGGAGAAAGTATGCGACGACGAAGGCAATATAATTAAAGTAGTCCACAAATATGACGTAGATAAACCACTCGAAATAACGAAAGGTATATCGGAAAAAGACGTTGGTACCGTGAAAAAAAACGGTGCCACAATAGAGCACGAAGATAAGTGTAAACAAACCATATATAATTTTTTCAAATTCAAAGTACACGGATTGCCAAATAAAAAACATAATGTGTACTTAGATGTCTACAAGGAAAACGAAGAAGATAGATACTTGGCAGATCTATATATAAAACAAAACAACGAAGAAAAAATAAATCAACGTGCTTTAAACGAGAAAAAAGAAGCAAAAAAGCAAGAATTAAAGAAAAAAGCCATCAAGCGTGAAAAAGAAAGAAATGAAAAAAGAATCAACGACATCAAAAACGGCGTCAATAATGACGAAAATAAAGGTCTTACACAAATGGATAAGTCAAAAATAAAAGAATTTATCAATACAATAACAAAGGTTCTACCAGAACAACCTGTTCTTAAAAAAGTAAACAATGACGATATATCGCTAATTAGGCGATTTTTTGAAAATTTAATGTCTATCTTCTTTGGGAGCAAAACGACGCTTGAAAAAAAACAAGAAGAAGAAAAAATTAGATTCGACATTTCAATGAGAAAATGGAAATCATATCATCGTGACGCCATGAGCGATAAATATTACGCAACACAATGTCTAGAAGAATATCAAAAAGAAGGTAAATTAGAATTAACACAAGAACAAACAGACTCATTAAATAAATACTGCAAAGAATATAATATAAATCATACCTTTCGACCAATAGAACATGAACAGAATGAAGATACAAACCAAAAAAATCTTATAAATCTAAACCAAAATAATAAAACAAACGAGCCGGTAATATAACGAAAGCAGTTAAATTGTATAAACAACGACAAAAATGTCGATTGAATAGTCAGCATTCGAATATAAATAGTTAAATACGTTGATTATATCATGATGTCGATAAACAAGCCCTAAGACACGCCAAGTAGCTATTAATCATTAGCGTAGCAGTAGTCATAGGACCGACGCCAAACGGAACGGGTGTTATTCGATGATTTTTTACTAATTTCTCATAGTCCAGATCGCCTCTTATCTTTCCGCTACTATTAACAACGTGTATCCCGACATCAATCAAAATAGCGTCGCTCTTAATATCGCCCAGTGTCAGCTCACGTCCGGTTGCAACAACTATTATATCAGCGTTCTTAACAATAGGCGAAAAATTTCCACTCTTAGTATGTATAGTTGTCGTTGTCGCACCTGACTGTAATAGTAGTCTCGCCATGGGTTTACTCACTAGATTAGAATTACCAAATACGACAACATTTTTACCAACAATATCTTCTTTCTCCTCGATCAATGTAGAGTTTATTAGATAAAGACAGCCGAGCGGAGTGCACGGAATATACGGAATCGTGCCACCTAATCCACTATACTTCTCGAACTCGACATAATTCTTGTCTCTTTTCTCTGTGATATCTATATCCAATACGTCTTGTATAGCATACGGAATGTTTTTCGACATTGTAAGAAGACCGGCGTTTAGTGGATGTAAACCGTCTATATCCTTCAAAGGGGAAATTGCCGGCAGCACATTGTTAGCATTTATATGCAACGGAAGTGGCATTTGAACCATTATACCGTGAATACCGTTATCAGCGTTCAGTTCCTTAATCTTACGCAAAACAATCTCCTCAGATACATCACTTTCATAATGTATAACGTTCGCAACTATCCCAACCTCACGTGCTAGCTTGTTCTTTTTATTCACATACAACTTACTGGCTACGTCATCACCGACCAGTATAATCGCAATCGTCGGCGTAGTGTCATATACCTCCTTTATATCATTCACGAGTTGTCTCGTTTTTTCGTTTATACATCTCGATATCGCTAAACCGTCTATCTTGTTCTCCTCCTCGCCATTGCTCTTACTATACATTTTACTCATCTAAAACGCTAAATATTCTATCGTTCTCTCATAAACAGAAATAATTTTTTGCAATTTAATTTTTTACACATCTTGTTCATTCTGGGAATTGAACTAATTTTTAGTTTCTTAGTTTTTAGTTTCTTACTATATTTACTGATTGAATCGTTTATCGTATTAAACTGATATGAATTTTATAAAAATAGCCAACGATGTTCTCCAAAACGAAATTGAAAATTTACAACGTGTAAAGAGCAGTTTCGATAATAACTTTGAAAAAGCTACGTCTCTAATAGCAAATTGTAAAGGTCGAATATTAGTAACCGGTATAGGTAAAAGTGGACTAATTGGACGTAAGATAGCCTCTGTGTTCTCCTCCGTTGGCACGCCAAGTTTCTTCATACATCCAGTCGAAGCCGTTCATGGCGATCTCGGGTGCTTCGAGAAAGACGACGTTTTATTGGCTCTATCGTGTTCCGGAGATACGAAAGAAGTTCAAGATGTAGTTTTATTTTGCAAGAAGCACAACATAAAAAGCATATCAATAACATGTAAAAAACACTCTTTCTTGGCACAAAAATGCAATATAAGCATAGTCCTCGATATGAAAGAGGAAGCCATAACAGGTCTGCCCGTTCCGACAACGTCATGCATAATGACGTTAGCTATTTGCGATGCAATTACCGCATGTATAGTAAAACAGCGTAATTTCTCGCAAGAACAATATGTCGAGTTTCATAGCGGTGGATATATAGGAAAGACGTTTAGAAAAT
>CALCWF010000201.1 GCA_937906355.1 uncultured Rickettsiales bacterium | reverse complement strand
AAGAACGTGGCAAATATTCTCTATAAGTCAGTCTCTAACATTTGAGTTTAAGTATATTTGAGTTTAAATCAAACACGACGCACGAGTCGTTGTATATAATGCACGAATCGAATCTTCATAGAGTCCTTATAAGAATTATACTATGTCCTCATAGTCTTCCTCGCCCGTCTGATCGCTGGTAGACGAAACAGCTTTCAGGGTCAAGTTGTCGATAATGTATTTGAAATACGGTAGCGTAATTATAAAACCATATTTTAGAATGACCTCCTTATAGACTGATTCTATCATTTTTTTCTCATTTATATCAGGCATTTTGTCATATATCTCAGATATAACGTGTAATATCGTTATCATCATTGTGCCACAATTTTGATCTAGCGTATACCACGATAGACCAGACTCTCTAATTCTTTTGACTATGTCCTTCTCCCGCATCTTTGCTACAAAACTATTTGTATCATTCTCGTCGAACCCCTCTATCTTATCCATTATATCTTGATACGTTCTCGATCTACCAAGTGGCACTATCGTAATAGACATGCTCTTCTCGGAGATGTCGGCCGTCAAATTGTTCGCAATAGAACTCAACTTCGAACGTAATGTCTTTGCAACAAAGCCAAAATTGCTATCTTTATCAATCGTAATATTCGGATACAACGATACCTGTCTCATTAAAGTTCCATAACTCGACATACCTCCCTTCTTCAAAACCTTAGAGAGCTTGTCGAAACAATCGTCCATATCCTTCATTTTATATGAACGCATAACGTAATCCATATACGTTTTCTTCTCGTCAGGAAGAGCTTCTATCATAGTAACGAGCTCTGCGACGTACTGAACTTTAAGTTGATACAAAAAACTCTCAATAAACTCACCGTCAAATCTACTATCTCTCGTTATCACCTCAATCGCACACGACGGATTCAAAATTATCCAATAAAAAAAGGCTTCCCCAATATCAGCCTTCTTATTGATCAGCTTATTTATCAATCTCAGACTCTCCTTTTTGTTCCTATTGTGATAGTCTACCATTATGTCGCGTAGCTCGTTGAAGTTAATTTTCACAGAGTCGGTAATACCCTCTATCTCGCCGTTCTTCGTGCTCAGAAAGTCAAGCATCGCCTTATAGTTCTCGTAAATCGTATCAGCATACTTCTTGTCGCCCTTGCTGGTTAAAAACAGTTCCGCGTATCTAGCGGACATAACCGCATCAGTTCCTGGTCTCTTCCTCATTATCAAGTAAATCTTCTTCGATAGTTCAAAATTATTAGAAATAAAGTTTCTAATAGTGCGAGCTGGTGCGAACGCAATCAAGCAGGCAAGCGTTTCGTATAAATCGGTGGTCTTCGTATTCTCCGGATCATTCTCATTCATCTGAGTGTATATGTTGTATATATTCGCTAAGATCTTGTTATATATAGCATCTCCGTGATTATTCACGAAATAATTAGCTACAATAAATCCGCAGTGTGCCGGAATTTTATTGCATTTGTCGACGATAGGACGCAAATCGTCGTGCGTCGTATTATCTAACTTCGTATTAACTAAAACTTCCTCGAAGTCATTTATGAAGACATATATCTCCTCTAAGTTCTTATCGTTAAGACCGTAGCTCTTCTTCGTCAAATAATCAATACTCTCCTTCGCTAATGGGGCTCTTCTTACATTTACATTGCTCTCTGCAAGTGCCATAAATACAGCACCTCCACTCTTCGAGGCTGTCTTTTTAAAAGCAACTATTATTTCACTCCTCGCCCGTCAATATAATCAACCTATCGTTTCTCTATTTTCTCAAAGAGAGAGCGGGAGTAGAGGCAAAACAATAGAAAAAGTAAAAGAAACAAAAAACAGACAAAAAGCGGAACAAAAAGCAGACAAAAAAGCACGGAGAAAGAAGCTAAGCAACTAGCACCTCAAAAAGCCGTATTTATAAACGCCCTTCTCTATCTCTCCTGCTAAGTATTTCAGGTCATCTCTCAATTTTGTAAAAAGAGTTTCTGCGTCCGGATATGCCTCGCACTTCGTGCATCTTTCAAGCTTGCCGTTCTTGTTTGCCTTCTGTCCCTTGATTCTATTCAAAATATCATTCCAACCTGCATCAACTTTATACGAACAAATGCTACTATATTTTATATCATTTGTTATATTCTTCCCGCACTTGTTGTCGTGATAGAACCTACATATCGCTAACGCTGAGTCGTAGACGTCCTGTGCTTCTTTTGTAAGTCGCTTTTTATCAAGTTCTTTTTTCAATAAATACCAAACTTCAAGGTCTCTGTCTGCTCCTGGTATTTTTAATTCAATGTTGTCAAACAAGTTCCAATCTGTATAGTTCTTCGTGAAAATAGCATAAACAATACAATTATTTATAAAATCTTGGTCGTCTTCGTATAAATAATGTTTTCCCTGTGCCTCTTCAAATACTGTTTGTTTTTTCTCAAAAGGTGCTGTAAACTGGTCGCGGTCATTGAGCCAAGTTGCTGGGATGCTGGTTCTTGTGCTTAAATAAATAATTGATTTTATTAAATTACTTTGTGTTATATTATTGTTGTGGTTTGTGTATTCACATCTTTCCTTAAAATATAAATATAAACTATTGCTACTTGAAAAATCATTTCCAATTTTCATTATTCCACCAATCAATTTTTCCTTGCTAGTGTTATTGTTCTCATACCAATCATTTATTAAATCATACTTATCATAAGTATTGCAAATTTTATTCAATTTAATTACTTCATTCTTTTCATTAAAAACATCAACAAGAACACTATCTGGAAAATCTTGTTTTATATTTGTCTTCCAAATTTGAAACGAAATTGGAAAAGAACCTTTAACATTGTCAAATGTATCAGCAGGAACAAGAAAACCATCAATAAATTTTATCTTGACTTTTCTTCTAAAATCTGTCAATTTACTTGCATTTAAATGTTTTAATGTTGAAAAACAACCGACATAACAACCGCAAATTTTATCATAAATTCTTTCATAGAATTGGATAAATAAATCTTTGCTCGACATTCCTATCTTGTTTCGCTCCCCCCCCCACTGCTTACAACTCTTTTGTTTCCAGTCTCAGCATACGGCGGATTAATGAAAATAACCAACTTTTCTGGCGTTTCTTTAATAATTTTCCAAAGTTTATCTGGTATCTTTCCATCTTCTGCTTGTGGTTTCCAGTCGTCGTTGAGGAAGTCGAATTGGAATATGTTGCTTTCTGGTGTGTTTGGTAGTCTTCCAAGTGCTTTGATTAGCCTCAGATGACATCTTTTTAGACTTGATAGAAAGCACTTGCTTTGAAATTCTGGTTGTATGTCTTGTAGCAAGTTGCCAGTTCCGCAACAACAGTCCCAGACGTAGTAGTCTTTTAGCCAACTTTGCTGGTCGTTTTTGTCCGTTCCTATTGCTTTATTTAAGTATTCAATACCTCTATCGGTCCACATTTTTGGCGTAAAGAAGTCGCCGTTTCTCTCCCTCAAATCTTGACTTACTAGCAAATCGACTCTGTCTATTATCTCTTTTCTATCCTTTTCTGTTTTTGGTTGTCTTGTGTATTTATTCCAAAATCTTTTGTATGCTTCTATATCTTTAATTTTGATGTTTCCTCTTTGTAATAAAGTTCTTCTTTCGGCAAGTATATCTTTATAAACGTATTCGTTGCCTTCGTAAGACAAAATAACGTCTAATATTTCTTCGATAGTGTGTTTTTCAACGTCATCGAACATTATATCTGCAAGATAGCAGTAAGGTAAAATGTCTTCAAGTGTTGGAAAATTTGGGTTATCGCCTTCTTGGAAATCAATGAGAATTCCAACTTCTTTTAGCCAATGTTCTCTATAAATATCGTCAAAATTATTTGCATTGATGACGTTCTTCAGATCTTTTGATTGTTTTTGTATTTCGTGTAATTTTTTGCCAAATTCTTCAAGATTGTCGCATTGATAGGTGATTCCACCGTTTTTTTCAATTTCGTCTTTGATAGTTTTTATTGTTTCGTCGTTTAAATTACTTGCTCGTTGATTTAAGTTTAGCGTATTTTCACCAGATATGAAAGTAGATATTGTTTTCTTTTCAATTATTGCCCCTTTTGCATTATCAAAGCATCCAAGATATGATGGTATTTTTATTTTATGTTTCTTATTTACTTGTATCGCCGTAACGACGATTTGTGCCAACATTTCGTCGATAGAACAATAATTTCCATCTTTCGTCTCTAACCAAATGCAGTATGGCTCTTCTCCTTTGTTAAAGAGACTATTATCTGTTCTTATTGCGACATCGGTATCGTTTCCACTTTTAACGCCATTGTTTACCCATTTTTCGATAGCAAAACCCCAGTTTGCCATTTGTTTTACTCGAAAATCATGTTCGTTTGCCATTGTGCCTTTCTATCAAGACTATTCGAGGAATTTTGGGATTGAACTTTTTAAAAATCTATATAAAAATTTGTATAATAGTTGAGCCTCATTTCTTTCCGTTTGAATTAATCAGGTCGAGCAACTTTCTTGCGGCCATTATCTCGGCGTTCTTCTTGCTATCGCCTACGCCGTCGGCGTATAGATCATCACACGCGACACGAACCTTGAAAATCGGACTATGTTCTAGACCCGTCTTAGATATGAGAGAGTATTCCGGAAGCTTTCTGTATCTCTTTTGTGTGATCTCTTGTAGTTTACTCTTGGCGTCTATCATTTGATCGAGATCTGCGTATGGACGGAA
>CALCWF010000200.1 GCA_937906355.1 uncultured Rickettsiales bacterium | reverse complement strand
TTCGCTTTTTCATCTAATGTCTACATAAACATACTCGTCGTTGTCATTCTTACAAATTGGATTTCTTTTTCTGAAAATCAAACTTCTACTACGCCACATATTCTATATATCTTTTTCAATAAGCTCGTCAAAATCGTAATATTATTCTTACATACGTTCTACATGATACGATCTATATCTTTCAATATCAGACTAGCATACTCACGCGGATCTAAATCGTGCATATCGCCACACTCCTCGCCATCGCTTATACCAAATATGCCTATGTTGTATAATTTACAAATAGAAAGAATCATTCCGGCTCTCTTGGAGACGTCTATCTTCGTAGCTATTATGCCGGTCAAACCGACTGCTTCGTTATAAATTCTTACCTGTTCTAACGAATTATATCCACAATTCGCGTCTATCACTAATACAATATCATTCGGAATACCGCTCGATAGCTTCTTCAACTCCCATTTCATTTTAAATAGCTCGTCAATTAAATTCCTATTGTTTTCTAAACGTCCAGACGTATCAATTATGAGAATATCTTTTCGTTTATCCTTAGCTACTTTATACGCATTTACGGCAATCTTAAATGGTGCTTCATTTTCATTCTTTGACGATAGAAAATTGTTATTCGGATCTTTTATCCAAGCTTTTAGTTGACCGACGCCAGCCGTTCTAAACGTATCACACGAAGCGACCAATATATTCCAGTCGTAAGACTGTAAAAGATTCGCCATTCTTCCGATAATCGTAGTCTTTCCACCGCCGTTAGCTCCACATACAAGCATCGTATACGGCTTTCTTGTCCTATTAACGTCGAAATCTTTTATATACTTCTTGATCGTGAATTCAATCTGACTCTCGAGACACTTTATTATATCTCTCTTTGTTATCCTTGTTCGCGTCTTTATCTTATGTTTTAAAAAATTCTTAAACTCAGACACGATACTAACATGAATGTTGGCACTCAGTAAATATTCTTCAATTTTATCTAAAAAGATAAGATTTTCCGTCGATATCATTGAATTAAATATTCAAACAGCTTCATTCGTGTAAATAACACAATCTCATGTGAGATGAGTCTTTTTAAATATCAAATTTTACTTTCTATACGAACTCTGTCAAAGATAGAGTTAATACATCATAGTAATTTCAAAAAGTCTCGAATAGACTTGATTTTTATAATATACAACATCTCACAATATGAATATATACAGTTATACGGCGTATTAATTCAATGAATAAGAACTTACTATACACAGCAATCCCGACTCCATTCCAAAAAGGCAAGATAGACTTCAAATCTCTCGAAGCACTACTAACGTATCAAAATGGAAACGGCATAGACGGCGTCGTTCTTTCCGGATCTACCGGCGAGGGACACAACCTGTCAGAAACAGAATGGGAAGAATTGATAAAGTTCGGCGTAAAATATAGCAAACAAAATAAGAAAAAAAAGTTAGACATAATCGCGGGAGTCGGCTTCAACTCAACACTCAAGGCCGTCGAATACGCACAAATGGCAGAAAAAATGAAAGTAGACTATATGCTAGTAACCGTTCCATACTACAATAAACCTCAACAAGAAGGGATATATCAACACTTCGTCTCTATATGTAAGGCAGTAAAAACAAAAATAATAATGTATAACGTTCCAGGGCGAACTGTGACAGATATGCAAAACGAAACTATAATACGTCTAGTTGAAGATTTCAATAACATAGTCGCACTAAAAGACGCAACCGGAAAACTGGAAAGAGTCGCGGATCTAAAAAATCGTCTATCAAAACTACAAAACTCTACAAAGGGCAGAAGCAAGAACGCTGGAAACAAAAATAAAAGCAAAATCTCAAACTTCAAAATGCTATCGGGCGAAGATATGACACAAATAGGATTCAACGCAATGGGAGGAAATGGCGTCATATCCGTCGTGTCAAATATCGCACCACAACTATGCAGAAAAATACAAGACTTATGCGAAAGCAATAACTACGAAGAAGCTCTCAAATTGCAAGATAAGCTAACAATACTGTCTAATAGTATGTTCTGTGAAACGAATCCAGTTCCAGTAAAATACGCACTATTCAAGCTCGGTATATTTAAAAGCGACGAACTACGCCTACCGCTCGTCAGGATAAGTGAGAAATCTAAAAAGATAGTAGATGAAGCACTACAAAATATTAAATAATCGCATCAAAATTAGATTGTATAACCTAATCATAATACAATGAGTAAAATGACAATAAGTAAAACAATCAATGAAAAATAAAAAGTAAAGATAGACAAGAGCCAAATAGGCAACTCATTCGTCCCTCTTATTATTCTTACTCAAACCACTTATTGCAAACATCTATATCTACCTTATTTTGTGAAGTTATTTTCTTAATCTCATCTATCGTTTTATGGCTAATCAACCATATATCGCACGGATTCTTACCTGCACTATCACCTCCTCCTTTCATAGATATATCATCGGTTATAAATACAGCATTCCCAACATTCGCCCTAAAAAAATCTAATACACTCGTCGAATTGATGGCTGTATTCTCATTGTCGATTGCTGTATAAATAACGTGAGCTGGCATAACGAATTTTACGCTACCAATTAATTGTTTATAAGGATACAGATCCTCTAACAGTTCGTCTATCGAAGCATCAACGAGCTGAACACCAACATGTGAATCACTGGTCGTTCTTCCGTGCCCAAGTGCATGCTTCATTACACACTTAATTCCAAATTTATCAGCCGTGCTAACAAAAATATCTGCCAGTTCTGCGACAAGAAGAGTCTGCAAATCGATGGCTGGATAGAGGAAACTATAAGCGGCACCAAGGCATATCAAAAGCGGGCATTGGGTGAGCTCCTTGCAAGGATATGCAAGGACGACCTCATCATTTGCTCGGAGCTTTCACGCTTGGGCAGGAATCTTTTCATGATTATGGAGATACTCAACATCTGCATGAGCAAGGAATGTAGGGTGTGGACGATTAAGGACAACTACCGACTTGGAGACGATATTCAGAGCAAGGTTTTAGCTTTCGCCTTTGGCTTGTCGGCAGAGATTGAGCGCAATCTCATCAGCCAAAGAACACGTGAAGCCTTGATGCGTAGACGAGCTGAAGGCGTCATCCTGGGACGCCCTAAAGGACGGAAAAACGCTCCTTCCAAATACAAATTGTCAGGCAAGCGCAATGTGATAGAAGAGTTGCTCCACAATGGAACGTCAAAAAGAAAAATTGCTCGATACCTAGGAGTGGACCGTAATACCCTGGATCGATACATCCACAATCAGGATGCATGTTAAGGAGCGATTTCGTTCAGCAACACGCCGTGGACTGCACCTTCCAGACATCAGACAGCTGGGTTATCCTCTCTCCAATAGAGCAAAGTATAAAGACGAAAATCGAAGCGGTAGGCATACCTCTTAAAGAGTGGGATATTCAAATCAACTATGGCATTAAAACTGGATATAACGAGGCTTTTATAATTAGCACTGAGAA
>CALCWF010000199.1 GCA_937906355.1 uncultured Rickettsiales bacterium | reverse complement strand
GAACAATATTGATGCTTCTGGTATAGTGCCACAGATATCTGTTATAATGGGACCTTGTGCCGGCGGTGCTTCTTATTCTCCTGCGTTGACGGATTTTACTATTATGTCTCGTGGAACGTCTTATATGTTTATAACTGGTCCTAACGTCGTTAAGACGGTTAATAGCGAAGACATAACTTTTGACGATTTAGGTGGTGCTGATGTGCATACAAGAGTTAGTGGTGTTGCTGACTTGGCGTTTGATAACGACGTAGAGACGCTATTACAGACGAGAAGATTGATGTCGTTTTTACCTTTGTCGAATGTTGATGATTCTCAGAATTTGAATTCTGTCGATCCTATCACGCGTAAGTGTGATATATTGAATAGTATAATTCCTAGCGACTCGATGATTCCTTACGATATGAAGCAGGTTATATACAATATAGTCGATGGGGCAGATTTTTTTGAGATTCAGCCAGACTTTGCTAAGAATATTATAATTGGTTTTGCACGTATTTTTGGTAGGACGATAGGAGTTGTAGCGAATCAGCCGATGGAGATTGCTGGTTGTATTGATATAAATGCGTCTCGTAAGGCATCACGTTTTGTTCGTTTTTGCGATGCGTTTAATATACCACTTATTACACTTGTTGACGTACCTGGCTTCTTGCCGGGAAAAGATCAAGAACATGACGCAATTATTCGTCATGGTGCGAAGTTGCTTTACGCCTACGGTGAAGCGACAGTTCCAAAGATAACAATAACTCTTAGAAAGTCTTATGGTGGTGCATACATATCTATGTGTTCGAAGCATTTGAGCGGAGATTTAAATTATGCATGGCCTACGGCGGAGATTGCCGTTCTTGGTGCCAAGGAGGCGGCTGAGATTTTATTTAGAAAACACTGCACCGATGAGAAGGAGTATGCTAAGAAGATCGAGGAGTATAAAGATAAGTTCTGCAATCCATACTATGCGGCTTCACGTGGATACATAGATGACGTAATAGAACCGTCGAAAACTCGTGAGATTATACATCGTGGATTAGAGTTGTTGTTAAACAAGAAGGTTAAAAAGGAGTGGAAGAAACACGATAATCTCCCGATGTGATAGCAAAATAGCAATAAGGAGAAGGGAGCGAAGCTACTAACGAAAATTCGATCTGTGTCGCGGTTAGTGAATTATTAAAAATTTGCAAAGAGAAAAATATTTGATATAATAGGATGCAATTGCAATGTCTGAAAATAACAGTCCAAATAGTAATATTCAGCAAAAAGACGGTGAAAAACAGAAGATCGACGAGCAGACGACCGATAAAAAAGTAGAAGAAAAGAAGAACGACGAATCGAAGAACGAAGAAAAAAAAACTCCAAATGCACCAGAGAAGACGGAAACACTCAATGATGTCGTGCGTTCGTATACGCAAATAGAAGATACACATAAGCAAATTACTAGTTTAGTATCTTCAATGAAAGATGTATGTGATACGAATTTGATATTGTATTCAATGACTGGCAATTCTTCGGAGTTAGATCTAACATCGAATATTACTCTTGATGAGAAAAATTTAAACGACGCTCAAAAGAAAAAGATAGATGAAATTGCGAAGAAAGTCGCAGACGAGAACAAGGGTACAGATTACGCTTTTACAGCGACGAGAAATAAGAGTGGCAAGATTACATTACCATACTACGCGTTAGTGAAGATAGCAAACAGCTGTGCAACAGAGTGCGAAAGGAACGACACACAACAAATATTGAACTCTTTATCGAACAGTATAACAAAGTCAAGAGTTAGCAGGAACAGACCAAAGCGAATAATTAGTATATTCATGATGATACTCGGTTTAGGTTCTACAATATTATCAGTTGTTGGTTTGACAGTTGGAACTATACCTATTTTAACATATGCTGGTTTTGGAATTGCTGGACTATCGGCGGCTTATCTTGCATATACAAGAATAGCTAATTTATTGAAGGGTTCTAAGTATTACGGACAACAAGACAAGATTGACAAGTTGACGGAGGAATGCAAGGAGAGCACTCAGAAGATAAAAGAAAAAAACGGCAAAAGCATAAACGAGATGGGCGATAAGAAAGCGACACCACAGACACCGACGCCGGAGCAACAAAAAACGAATAATCCGACGCAATCACAAAATCCGCCTATAAATCAACCTCCCGTTATAGATCCTTCAAGCACGAATCCTTCCATTGTGCCACCAGCTCCGATTAATTTAAACAATGTGAATAACGGTAAAGATAAAGTTGGCGAAAACAAAGATAAAAAAGAAGAGAATAATATGCCTCTCGAAGTTCTTGGTAAGGACAAAAATAACAATGACAAAAACAAAGATGATTCTAATGAAAAAGAAGAAGAAAAAAACAATGAGATTGATAAGGAACCTACCGATGTTAATAATAATTATATTGATAATAAATTATCTATCGAGCCTGACAATAAAAAAGACAATGACAATAAAAAAAAAGATAGTGAACAAAATCAACCTAATGTTAATAAAGTGTCTGAAGATTTAATGGAAAATTCTCAAAATAACAATAACAATCAAAACAAAGATAGCAATAACAACAAACCAGGAAACAACAAATTAGAAGAAAATAAGAAGAAGAAGATTCTAAAGAATCCAATTAACAATATTAAGACTATCGATAATAATAAAAATAAATCTGACAATCCTAGCCCTATCGGAAACGAAAAAAATAACAATAAAAAAAAACAAATAGACATTTCTCCTTATAAAGAACGCTCGAAATCAGTAAATGAAATTCCTAAACTCACTAATTTAAATGGAATGTGTAAAGAAAAAGAAGAAATTAGACATTCATAGTCTAACAGTTATTTATTTATTGTATGCTTCTACATACTACCGGCATTTCCGGTTTTCACTTTACCAAGTATATGAAAGAAAAATATTCTATCTAGTATAAAATACCATATAGCGTTTAGCACAGGACTCGCAAAGCTGGTTACCATCGCTAAGTGAAGAGGTGCACCGGTAATGAAATGATTGCATAAAACATCTATCCAGTAGTGTCCGAAAGTGAATATCGCAGTGCGAATGATAGTTGATTTAGCTGAGTGCAAATCGAAACGCATAATCTACTATATAAGTGAGAGCAGAGTTATAATATGCAAGTTAAATATTGATACGTAACGACTATATAAGCGTGTTTTATGAGAATTACGACGTGGGACGGCGAGGAGCCACGCAGGCGGAGCCTGCGTGGAGGGTGTAGCATCGGGGTGCCACGTCGTATTATTATTTCAAAATAACTATAATAAAGTGCTTTTTTACTTGCTTTTTGTATTGCCATATCTTTCGTAGTATACGATAGACAATTGTTTATACCGTTTGTGTATTTTTTGAGTTATGGCGAATAAGAAAGATATAATTGAGCTATATGCTGTCGTTGAGGAGGTCCTACCGAATAATATCTGCAAGGTTAAATTAGAGAATGGCAATATAGTTACGGCGTATATAAGAGGAACTTTCGGTGGCAAGAAGATGGTTATATATCCGCAAGATAAGGTTAAGGTCGAATTCTCTGTCTATGATCTTCAAAAAGGTAGAATTTCATTCAAGTGTCGCACGGAATCTAAGAACAATGCATCGCCGTTCGCGAAGAAAAGTCATAGTTCTCGTAAGATACATTACAGAAGACACTGATCGCTTCGAGTGAGCGTAATAGTTGCTATTCGATTCAATAAATCGCGTTAGTATTAATATTTTGTTAGTATCAATATTTTGATACTGGTATTTCTTTTACATTGATATTGCTTTGACAGTGATATTTACGTGTTATTTTCCTTCATGACATTTACGTTTGCTTTTTATATATTGCATACGTAGAATCTATTCGTATAGATATTACTATACGTTATCTTTTTTGATAGTTGTATGTCGTTGAAGTGCGGTATAGTTGGACTCCCAAATGTTGGTAAATCGACGTTGTTTAACGCAATAACAAATACGTCGAACGCACAAGCTGCTAATTATCCGTTCTGCACGATCGAACCGAACGTTGGACGCGTTAATGTTCCAGACGAGAGATTAGAAAAGTTAGGTAAACTTGTCAATACGACGAAGCTGGTATACAATCAACTTGAAATAGTCGATATAGCTGGTTTAGTTGCTGGTGCTAGCAAGGGCGAAGGTCTTGGTAATCAATTCTTAGCTAATATACGCGAATGTGATGCTATAATACACGTTGTGCGTTGTTTTGACGACGAGAACGTGGTGCACGTCAATACAACACCGGATCCGATTCGTGATTTAGAGACTATTGAGACTGAGCTTTTATTAGCCGATTGTGCTGTATTAGAGAAGATAATCCAGAATTCCGAGAAGAAGGCGAAAGGTCGTGACGAAGAGGCGGTTTTACGTTTAGAAGTAGCGAGAAAAATGCTAGATTACGCCAGTGCGGGTAAGATGACGATTGACGTAGGACTTAGTGATACCGAACGCGAAGTTGCTAGACAGCTTTGTTTACTAACTTCAAAGAAGGCTATTTATGTTGCAAATGTCGATGAGGCTGGACTCGTCGATGGCAACGAACATACGAAGAGATTGACGGATTTTTTGAGTAAAAGAGATGTAGCATCTATTATCATTTGTGCGTCTGTCGAAGCTGAGATATCTACGTTCTCGAAGGACGAGAGAGACGAATATTTAAAGTCTATAAACTGTTCGGAAAGTGGACTTGACAAGATAGTTTGCGAATGCTATAAACAGCTAGGATTGATCACTTTCTTTACGGTTGGTCCAAAAGAGACGCGTGCTTGGCAGGTGAAAAACGGTTCTCTTGCACCGGATGCGGCAGGGGAGATTCACACGGACTTTCAACGAGGTTTTATAAAGGCAGAGACTATTTCGTATGAGGATTACATAAAGTATGGCAGTGAGGAGTCAGTCAAAGAAGCAGGAAAGATGAGAACGGAAGGTAAAGACTATATCGTTAAGGATGGCGATATTTTCAACTTCAAATTTAACGTTTGAGGGTATCTTCGTTTGAGTGTTTGAGTGCTGATTTCTTAAAAACATTGATGTTATAGATGGCGTCGTGAGAGTTTAAGTTAATTTGATTGCAAGTTATTTATTGAATAGTAAGTCGAAGTGGATAGTGTATCGAACTATGCGTTATATTAATCTAGCCAATTTCTTTATATCGTTTGTATTATTAACTTCGTGTAATGGCGTGTATTCACAGTATAGCTCCGATCTGATTAATGATAAGAAGATATGTTTTTTATCGAAGATAGATAGCGAATATTCTAGACTTTTTATTAGAAAAGTAAATGAGTTTCCTTATGTCGGTCGTTATCCAAATTGCGATTATCTTGTGTTGTTAGGATTATTCGAAAAGCGTACCAGTATAAGAACGTCTGTCGGTCTTAAGCTACATAACGAGGTGCATATCGAGGCGAAATATTCGATATTCAAGATCGACAAGGAGAAATATAATCAGGTTGAAGATATTTTCTATAATCAAGTATCGAATGCTCCAAAAAGATTGACTGGCTCGAAAAATAGCTACGCAATGAAAGGTGTTCATAGCGATGAGGAAAGGGAGGAATTGGATAGATATAACGATCTGTTATTGTCGTATGACGCGAATATTGGAGCGATGGATGGACTCATGACGAAGATTAACGATGGAGATATGGACGAGTTCGCTACATATGCGTTAAATCCAATATTAGTCACATCCGAAATACAGAGTCGAGTTGATACGCAAAATATGTTAGCAGAGAAATTAGCAGAGAGAGTAGTTAATAACGTTGTTCTTGATATAGTTCGCTGGAACGATAGCGAACGTTTTAGGTTTTGTAAGAACTATTACAATGAATATATTTCTAATCACATCTACGGCAATGTAAACGATATTGATGTAAAAAATATAACAGAACAGTGTAAAGATATTTGGAAGAAAATCAAAAAGGATTCAGAGAAGATATTACAAAATGTAAGTGATGGCAATAATACAAATGAAGCCAACGAGACAAATATCGATGTCGTTAGTATCAGAGAAGATGCTAATGTTGATAAGGGGAATAGTAATGAGATTGAAAATAAGAAAAGTATAAAGAAGAGACGATTTAGAAGATAGAAAGAAAAAAATGGTATTAAGATAATTGATTATTTTTGTATATGTATGTGTATATGTGTATGAAACGTTGGAGATATGTGATATTTTTGATGTCTAATTCTTTATATAGATTTTACCACAGATTTCGCCTATTTGTATTTTGTTTCATTCTTTGCGGTTGTATTGACGGTATCAGTAATATTGCATACGCCATATCTCCTGAACTTGTTCTCAGAAACATAAAGCTATTGACTCCTTCTATAAGGGAGGAGCAGAGGTATATTATTCCTCAAAATTTTTCGCATACTAATAATCTGAGACGAAGAACAGGTAGCCCCTTTTTGGCGAAGGGTAGATTTTTGTATATAGAGGGATTTGTATTAGATTTGATGGGTGTTCCAGTTGAAAATGCCGTTGTTAGAATTTGGCAGGCAAATAATTTTGGATACTACAACCATCTTGTCGTCAACAAAGAGGACTACACTAAGTACGATGTTGACTTCGAGGGAACTGGAACGTGTATAACGGATAATAACGGACACTATTCGTTTTTTACGATTATTCCCGGATATTACGGAGATAGGGCACCACATATAAACTTTATTGTCGAACACGAAGACTTCGAACGTTTAGAGACTGCGATGTATTTCTCGATGCATTTGAGGAATGCGATCGATAATACGTATATAAACATGAGTCAGAAGAATAGATATCTAGTTAGTTGTAAGACAAAAAAAGACGATAATTTTGAGCATGGCGAGAAATGTAGTTTTGATATTAGACTAAACGGTTTACATAGAAATAAGAGATATTGAACGTAGCGTTTTAGGTTTGAGTTCGTCGGCTTATATATCGTCTACTTACATACGTGCCAGTTGTCAGACTCGGACTGACGACCTACTGATTACAAATCAGTTGCTCTACCAACTGAGCTAAACTGGCGACATTCGTAGCGTCGTAGACTGCTTTTAATAGTCAAGAATTGCAAGTATTTGAGTTGTTTGTATATTTCGACATATTGTTTGAATATGTAATTGAGATGTAGAGTCGAGAGGCATGGAGATTGACATTGCTTATAAATGTAGAAGTGATAGAATAGTGCGATAACCTATGGATCTAAGCAAGCTACTCAGCCAAATGAACGGTGGCGGTAAGAAGTCGAAGAAGCAGAGTGGAGACGTAGAAAAGAAGAATATTGGCGAGATAAGACGGGAGTTACACGACACGGCGGAGAAGAAGATAAAGGACACGAATAAACAAATAGTAGATGCAAGTGAGGATAGCAAGAAGCAGACTGAAATATATAACGATACGATAGATAATATCGAAAAGATGCAACACGAATACGGTGCCGATACTATCGATAAGATAGAGAATATACTAT
>CALCWF010000198.1 GCA_937906355.1 uncultured Rickettsiales bacterium | reverse complement strand
TAGGATATAATCAAGGTGTATTGACGGATAAACTTTTCAAAGACAACGGATTTGCGACGAAGATTCTAAAAGACTACGGAAATAAAGATAGAGTGCTTGTTTTAAACACAAAAATATTTCAGAACGTAAATAGTAAATATTAAATGATAGAATGGCAACCAGAGTAATTATCGTTTGGCTTTTATTATTTCTTAACTCTCTCGACAATTGTTTTGAATACTTCTGGTTCACTTGCTGCCAAGTTTGCTAATACCTTACGATTTAAGACTATATTTTCCTTCTTCAGCAAATTGATGAAAGTCGAATATTTCAATCCAAACTCACGAACCGCTGCGTTTAGACGAACTATCCATAGAGAGCGAAAATCACGTCTACGAACACGACGATCTCTATAGCTGTATTGCATTGCTTTATCCACTCTTTCTTTTGCTATACGATAGCAGTTTTTATTACGCCCATAGTATCCTTTTGCTGATTTCAAAACTTTCTTGCGATAATTACGACTTGCAACACCTCTTTTTACTCTTGCCATAAAAAAAAACAATAAAAAATAAACTATCAACTCTCGCTCTTCGTAAAGTGCAACGCATTAATGCAAGTGCATATTACAAACTTTCATTATCATTGGTGCTTCCTCTACGAGAAGAGTTGTTCCACGTTGTTCTCTTATTTGACGAGCTGAACGCTTACGCATATTGTGTCTTTTATTCGCCTGTGTTGCTTTCACGAAACCGTTGGCAGTGAGGGAAAATCTTTTCTTAGCGGAAGATTTTACTTTTAACTTATAATTACTCTTTTTCACGCCATTTCTTACTTTATTGCCACTTCTCAAAAGATGACGTTTTTTCAATTTAGGTTTCATAACAGAGTTAGAATGAAAACTGATTTTATTAAAATCAATATATTTTTATATACAACTGATTTTTATACAACTAATTTTATCATCATATACAATAGGTTCGTTTACATAAAACCCGTTTATTGTATCAAATTATAATAATAAAATGTAATAATAAGACTTTCAGGGTGGGGTAGGCGGTTGATACGGGAACGTTCTAAAATAGTAATATTTGTATTAAACTTGACAATTAGAATTAGTATAAATAACTAATACTATATATTAGTATGGCGAATTTGAAGTCTTCAAAGAAGGATATTAGAAGAAGTGAGAAGAGAAGAGTTAGAAATGCCTCACAAAGGAGTGCTGTAAGGACTGCTTTGAAAAAGGCAAAAATTAGCGTAAATGAAGCGAAGGTGTATAAAGACGGCATGAAGGCGATCGTTGAATACGAAAAGAAGGCAATGATATCTACGAAAAATCATTTGTATGCAAAAAAGTCAGTTTCAGGACGTGTTAGTCTTCTCGTGAAAACGTTGAAGGCACGCTTTAAACATGAGGAACAAGTCATTTAATTGACTGTTCTTTATTGTTTTACAAGGTATCTTTATATTTTTCCTGTTTTCTTGTTTTGTTGATTTGGTGTTTTAGTTCGTTTTTGCTATTCTTTATGGGCCCGAGTGGTTTGTTTGTTTCCGTTTTTTTGTTAATTATTCTAGCGGCTTTTTTTTCTTTATCCGAGACGGCTATCGTGTCTGTTCATGAGGAAAAGATATTTAAGATTGACAAGAGTGGTAATTCGAAAGCTAAACAAGCGTTGAAGGTATTAGCCAATAAGGAGAAAATGGTTAGTATAACATTACTCTGTGCTAATTTAGCTACTATATCTGCATCGTCATTATCTGCCGTGTGCTTTGCTGAGTGGTTTGGACGACTTGATGAGATAGGAATCTTTCTATCTACTATAATAATGACGTTATTGATATTTGTCTTTGGTGAGGTTCTGCCTAAGACGATAGCTTTGAGACAGCCTACAAGTATAACGTTGTGTATATCTCCATTTCTTCTAATGCTATGGAAAGTTATACGTCCAGTCGTGGAGATATTAGACGTCGTAGTGATGAAGATGGTAAAGATATTACGTATTAGAAATGAGTTTTCTATTGATGACGCAGATGATACCATTCTCGGTGCCGTCGAGATGTATCACGAGAGAGGAATGTTAGAAAAGGATGAGAAAAAGATGTTGAGTGGCGTTTTGCAACTTGATAACGTAGACATGAAGGACGTTATGACGCATAGAAACAATATGTTCGCACTAGACATCAACGACTCAGTTGAGTCGATAGTTAAGAAGGTTG
>CALCWF010000197.1 GCA_937906355.1 uncultured Rickettsiales bacterium | reverse complement strand
ACTCACAATTATATTGATTCACGCAATACTCCTATCTATATACTCTTATTAGATATTCTAATCACCTTATACGACTGAATATTGTCCTGCGTCTCTACATCAACACAATCATCGACCCTCTTCCCTATCAAGGATCTTCCTAACGGAGCAGATACAGATATCAAGTTCTTCGTGACGTCAGCCTCGTAATCACCGACGAGACGAATCACCCTCTTTCTATCGTTATCAATATTCAAAATCTCAACATACATACCAAACTTCGCAACGTCGCACGTCTTATTCTCCACCTCGCAATCAACAACTTGTGCATTAGCCTTAAAATCCTTCAAATAGCCAATCTTCCTGAGCGTCGAACGTTGCTTATCCTTCGCCGCATGATACTCAGAGTTCTCACTGAGATCGCCATTTCCACGTGCAGTAGATACCTCCTTCAAGACAACCGGTAATACATTATACTCAAGTTCCTCTATCTCATCATTCAGCCTCTTGAAAGCCTCCTTTGTTATATAATAACACGTCGCCATACAATAGAACTCTACGCATAAGTAGTCTATCAACTTTTTAATTATCAATCAAATAATCGCAATTAAGTAAATAATTATCACAATAAAATCACAAAATTCCAAACAAACATAAACAAATATTGAAATTAATAAAACCTCTAATACTCGTACAAAGTACGATGACTACTATCGTCTGAGTCTCTATACGACTCATCGATATCGTCGTCATCTGTTGTTTTACAGTCTTTCCAGTGTCATACGATATATCTAAAATTCGTAATTTCTCAATAATAGCACATATAGATCACGGAAAAAGCACGGTATCAGATAGAATAATCCAGCTATGTGGCGGACTCGAACAACGCGAAATGACCGAACAAGTTCTCGATAGCATGGATATAGAAAGAGAACGTGGAATAACAATAAAATCTCAAACAGTAAGACTGACATATAAAGCAAAAAACGGACAAGAATATATATTCAATCTAATGGATACCCCCGGACACGTAGACTTCGGATACGAAGTGAGTCGCTGTCTCGCTGCGTGCGAAGGATGTATCCTGCTCGTCGACGCAACGCAGGGAGTAGAAGCACAGACGTTAGCTAATACATATAAAGCCGTCGACGCAAATCTCGAAATTCTCCCGGCACTCAACAAAATAGATCTACCATCGTCTCAAATAGACAACTGCAAAAAGCAAATAGAAGAAGTAATAGGTCTAGATACATCAGATATATCTCTACTGAGCGGTAAAACAGGCGAAGGTATAGTCGACGTTCTGG
>CALCWF010000196.1 GCA_937906355.1 uncultured Rickettsiales bacterium | reverse complement strand
CTCTAATCAGGAGATGATATCGAATATTTATTCCTGTCTTGAACTGGAAAGTGTGAAAGGCGATATGTATAGCTTTAAAATGGATATGAATTGTATGGTTGGTGCCGTGCTATCGTTTAATGTTCGTGACGAAAAGGGTAATATATTATTTAAGAAGGGAACCACTGTGAGTAGAGTCTTGGTGAAAAAATACAGTAAGGAGAATAAGTTTTATTGTTTATTGCCCGACCTGAAAGGACAGTTCCTGTACTGTGATACCGAATGTGGAGGTAAAACAATTAGGGTTGCGACGGAAATAAGCGATAAGATCGCGGAGGATCTTTGTAAAAATAGCGTAAAAAAAGTTTGTATAATCAATAGTAGCACGCTATCGTTCAATAATAGTGTTATAAATGCTATAAATGCTAATTGGGAAATAGGTTACGAACAATCGCTGGCTACACTGATGAAGGTTTTGAGACCGGGTAGTCCTTTTGTATTGAGCGACGCTGAGAAATACTTTTCTAGTATTTTCTTTACTGACGCTAATTATAGTTTGATGGATGTTGGACGCTATAAGTTGAATAGTGTTCTAGGTTTGAATATACCCGATGAGTGTCGAATTTTGACACGTCTTGATATAATTGCAACAATCAAGAAGCTGATCGATTTCAAGAATGGTACAGTTGAGATTGACGATGTCGATAGTTTGACGAATAGAAGAATTAGAGTAGTCGGTGAGCTTGTTGCGTCGCATTTTAGAGAAGGTGTCGCGAAGATGGCGAAAAATGTCAGCGAAAGACTGAACTCAATGATACTAGATACAGCACTTCCTAGTGACTGCATACCGGTCAATCAAGTTTCGAAGTCAATGAAGGACTTTTTCTTGTTATCTGAATTATGTCAGTTCATGGAACAGACAAATTTACTGTCAGAAATAGCACATGCAAGAAAAATATCGGCACTTGGTAATGGTGGTATAACGTGCGATAGAGCAACTGCTGACGTGCGTGATATACATCCGTCGCATTATGGTCGTATATGTCCACTTGAAACTCCAGATGGTCAGAATATCGGTCTTGTTACCAGCTTAGCGTGTTATGCAAGAACTAATAAGTATGGCTTTATCGAAACGCCGTATCGAAAGGTTGTAAACGGTGTAGTTACCGATCAGATAGACTATCTCGATGCTAACGATGAGAAAAAATACAAAATTAGTTACGCTTCGAGCGAAATTGTCGATTTGCCACCTGATTCGGGTAAGATGGTCTCCGTTAGATATAAGGAGAATTTTACACTTGTTCCAAGACATGAGGTTGAGTATATCGATGTTGCACCATGTCAAATTACATCAATGATGGCATCATTTATACCATTCTTGGAGAGTAATGATACGGCAAGAGCATTGATGGGTTGTAACATGCAACGTCAAGCTGTGCCACTGTTATTTACCGAGGCACCAGTTGTTGCGACCGGATTTGAGAAAAAAATAGCTTCCGAGTCTGGTGCTGTAATAAAGGCAAAGAGGGACGGCGTTGTTGTTTTTGTCGATGCAAAAAGTATAATAGTAAATCTTGACAAGATCGGCGAACAAAGCGGAGTCGATGTATACAATTTGAAGACATTTAGTAGGACAAATCAGGATACGTTTTCGAACCAAAAGCCAATTGTGAAATTAGGTGAGGTCGTGAAGAAAGGGCAAATAATTGCCGATTGTGCATCTACGAAGCTTGGTGAGGTATCTATTGGAAAGAACATATTGTTGGCATTTTTACCTTGGAATGGGTATAATTACGAGGACTCGGTTGTCATTTCTCGTAAGTTGGTTTCCGACGATAAATTCACATCAGTTCATATAGAGGAGTTCGAGGTATCTGTTCGTGATACTTCACTTGGCATTGAAGAGATAACGAGAAATATAGACGGTGTTTCTGATGAGAAATTGAAATTTCTCGATGAAAGTGGTATAATACAAGTCGGCGTGAATGTGAAAGGTGGTGACATATTGGTCGGAAAGACTACTCCAAGTAACGAGACTTTTATGTCTTCGGAGGAAAAGCTATTGCAAGCGATATTCGGAGATCGTGTTTCTAAGAAAAAAAATACATCTCTATATCTACCGGCTGGTATGTTTGGAACAGTTGTTAACGTCGATGTGTTGACTCGTCGCGGTGATTTAAAAGATCAAAGAGCGTTGCAAATAGAACGTGAATCGATATTAGATAGAGATGCGAGAAAAAAGATAGAATTAGATATCTTGAATGATACGTTCAATAAGACGCTCGATGAACTGTTGGATGGGTGTATAATTAATTTGAAAGGTAAGAAATCAAAGGTCACAAAGAATGACTTGGTCGGTAAGAAAGTAATTGATAAATTTACATTCTCGGTTGAGGATAATTTCGTTTCGAAAAAGTTATCAGAGCTTCGTGACGTGTATTATTCTGCGAGGAAAAGAATGGAAGCCGAATACGTTGCCGACGTTGAAAAGATAATGGATGGCGATACGTTACCTAACGGTGTATTGAAGATAGTTAAGGTGTATGTGGCCGTAAAATCTCGCCTGCAACCTGGTGATAAGATAGCTGGTCGTCACGGTAACAAGGGTGTTATATCGCGTTGTGTTGCCGTCGAGGATATGCCTTATATGGAGGATGGGACACCAGTGGATCTTGTATTTAGTCCTGTGAGTGTGCCTGGTCGTATGAATATAGGACAAATACTGGAAACGCATCTTGGATTCCTGTCCTATAAAATAGGTCAAAAGATAGACGATGCATTAGAGAAGAAAAATGCCGCGGATTCTGTTAGGAAGATACTACTGGACGTGTCTCAAAATGACGATTATAACAGTCTTATTTCTAAAATGAATGATGAGGAAATTATTGATTTAGGCAATGACTATCGTAAAGGTATGTATTTTGAAACTCCTATATTCGACGGTGCGAAAGTTGCTGATATGGAAAGAATGGCTGAGAAATTGGGGATAGATAAGTCATTACAGGTAACTCTTTATAAT
>CALCWF010000195.1 GCA_937906355.1 uncultured Rickettsiales bacterium | reverse complement strand
CTTGGTTTGGCCTCTTCCGATTTCGCTCGCCACTACTTTCGGAATCTCGGTTGATTTCTTTTCCTCTGGTTACTTAGATATTTCAGTTCTCCAGGTATCGCTCTCGCAACCTATGTATTCAGTTACGAGTATAGCCGAAGCTATAGGTTCCCCCATTCGGAAATTCACGGATTAACGCTTGTTGACAGCTCCCCGTAACTTATCGCAGTCTACTACGTCCTTCATCGCCTGTTAGTGCCTAGGCATCCACCAATTGCCCTTACATAATTTATAAGAGATTTTATCACCGTATGTAGAGTAAAAACTATAAGTAATTCAAAGTTAAAATAACGATAAATAAGCCACTTGATAATACAACCAAATGAGCGAACCTATCGTCTACCTAAAATTATTTTAATAATTTTACTAAAATACTATGAAACTTGATTTAGTTTTCTATGCGGTCGAAACGAAAATAATCGCTTAACGACGCAAAGAAACACCAAAACAAACTATATTTCTTCAAGATCGACGATATGTTATAATCAACTTATTATAACTTCTTCTTTTAAGAAGACATTTTGTTATTGTCAAGAAAAGTTTTTTAATGTCTTGAATTACCATCTTTTGTCTCATTTGTTATTTTACTTTCATTTTATTACAATGAAACAAATACACATGTTTAATTTATTTTCTTGACTTATATTTGTGGCACGTATGACTTTTGCAACACGTATGACTGTCATTCATATATAGATATGATTTTTACTAAAAGACTTAAAAGATTCTTTCTTTATATTTGTCTCGTAATGGCAAGCTGTTCGTTTCTTACGACAAAAAACGCTAAATCTACACAAGATGAGCATATATCTATCTTTTTGGCAAGCGATAACAACTACGCACCATACGTTGCTACAACAATGGCAAGCATATTGAAACATACAAATTCCTATGTCGACTTTTATGTGCTAAGTGATCGTATAAGCGATATAAATAAACAAAAAATCAAAAATACAAATAAGTATTTCAGCGATAAAAAATTCACAATAAAGTTCGTAGAAATGAAAGAAGATATGTATAAATCTTTAAGCACGGACAGTAGAATCACGAGAGCTATGTACAATAGGTATATGTCTTGCGACATAAACAAAGATATAAAAAAAGCTCTTTATCTCGATATAGATATGATAATAACGAACGATATAAAAGAGTTATACGATCAAGATCTTG
>CALCWF010000194.1 GCA_937906355.1 uncultured Rickettsiales bacterium | reverse complement strand
ACTGGACCATACTCATTAGTTACACAACAACCTCTTGGAGGAAAAGCACAATTCGGTGGACAACGTTTCGGAGAGATGGAAGTTTGGGCACTAGAAGCTTATGGTGCTGCTTATACATTACAAGAAATGTTGACGGTAAAATCTGATGACGTCTGTGGGAGAGAGAAAATGTACGAATCTATTATTAATAATGATTTGCGTTTCGAGTCCGGCATCCCGGAGTCGTTTAATGTCCTTTGTAGAGAATTCAGAGCACTTGGCATTGATGTTATGCTTGGGGTCGAAGGTTGAGTTTTGTAGTTGGTTTGATTATGGCGGACGTTGTTGTTAAGAATGCTGACGTGAAAACGTCAAATAATTTTGGTTCTTTTGTTTATTTTGACTTCCTGCACGTAAAGATTGCGAGTCCAGAGTGTATACTGTCGTGGTCGTACGGTGAGGTTAAAAACTCAGATACCGTTAATTATAGAACATTTAAACCTGAAAGAGACGGACTGTTTTGTGCGAGAATTTTCGGTCCAATCAAGGACTACGAGTGTCTTTGCGGAAAGTATAGAAGATTGAAATACAAAGGAATCCGATGTGAGAAATGCGACGTTGACGTTGTATCGTGCAACGTGAGACGCGAAAGAATGGGACACATAAAACTTATCTATCCAGCGTTGAATACTCTATATTTGAGAACGGTTCCTTCTAAGTTATCAATACTTCTCGATGCAACTGCTAAATCAGTGGAGGGAGTGCTGTATTTCGAGAGATATATAGTTATTGACGCCGGCTCTACCGGATTGAAAAAGTATCAAATTTTATCGAAAAGTGAATACGAGAGTGCTATCGATGAGTATGGTGAGGGTACGTTCGAGGTTGGTATTGGAGCCAAAGGTATCCGTGACGCTTTGGTGGCGTTTGATTTACAAAAAGAACATGACAAATTGTCTAGTGCGATAGCTAACACGAAGTCAGAGCTAAAGTTAGCCTCAATGAGAAGAAGACTGAACCTTATTAATGACTTTATTGTTTCTGGTAATCGTCCAGAATATATGGTATTTACAGTCTTACCAGTGTTACCACCAGATTTAAGACCATTGGTTTCGCTGGATGGTGGTAAGATGGCGATTTCCGATTTGAATACGCTATATGCACGTATAATTAATAGAAACAATCGTTTG
>CALCWF010000193.1 GCA_937906355.1 uncultured Rickettsiales bacterium | reverse complement strand
CAAATGATAGCAAAATGCAACAAACTGGTGGCGGATCCAATGTGGAAAATAGCAAGAAAAGAAAATCAAAGAAAACGAACGAGAAAAAAGTCAAAATACACAAAAAAGATACACAAGATGCAATTGACGAATATAGTTCGAAGCACGATAAATACTCACAGTTGTTTCCGGATGCCAATAATACTGTAATTGACGACAAAACACAGATTAACGCAAGGAATGTAGATACATTAAGAAGGTTGTCTGATGTTAATGAGATGAAAAAGAAGTCAAGTACGAGTAATAAGAAACAATCTTCAAAAACGAAGATAAAGAGTAGTGCCGACGGCAACAATCAAATAAATGCAAACAATAGGGTTGATATAGTTATTCCAAATACAAAAACCGAGAAAGAGGTTTTCAAGACAGGTTCGACCGAACATGGCAACAATGAGGGCGAACTCACCAATTTTGCCAATTTTGGCACAGCAACGGCATCTGGGACAGTCGGTGTTCTTGGTGCTACGTGTGTTATCAAGATGGATCCAAAGTTATATACAGTTTTTATTTTACTTGCCGTAATATCTCTCGCAATTGCAACTAAGAATAGTATAGACAATACAAATATACACAAGAACGTTGCAAACGAAAGACCGAGAATTAATACAAAGCAAACGAAAAATACAAGAGAAACCGTTAGATAGTTCTATCAGACCGAAATCAAGCTTTTTTGAATACGTTAATACTTATTAAATAAGTCCATATCTGAGTGCTGTCATTTTGTAGCTTCCAACCACTTGTCGAGCTCACTTTTTAGCTCATCATCACTATCCAGAGATTGACATCTATAACCACGTGTCTCGAAGCAATCCTTAATGATCGCATTCTTTGCACTTTTCCTTATATCGTTGATGCTATTTGCTATACCGCTGCCTTCGTGTGTGCAGAATGGAATTATAGTCTTTCCGCTGAGATCGGTATTTTCAAGGAAAGTCAAAATTGCCATAGGACAAGTTCCATGCCAAATTGGATATCCAAGATATATTCTACTATACTCATCGATATTCTTTGGGACAAAATATAGTTCTGGTCTCGCGTTTTCATCCAACTCCTTCTTTGCCTTTTGTGTAGCCTCGTAGTAGTCTTCTGAATAGCCGTCGTTCGTTTCAATGTGCCATACGTCGCAATACGTTTTTCCTTGAATATAATTGGCTAATACATTAACGTTACCAATTTTGATATATTCAACTGTATCTTTTACATAATTATCGCCTCTGCGAGAAAAAAAAGCCACTATCTCTTTCATAAGAAAACATATTACATTATCACGATAATATTATAATCAAACTTTTAGTAAAATTTATAGCATCATCTAAGTGTTGTTCGATTAATTGTTTGGTATTATTAGTCGACTTTCTTCTTTTAGTCTTTTATAGAAAGATGAGTTGACGGGTATATTATCGAACGTTTTGACTCCTTTAATCTTCGATAGTATCGTTTTCTGTATTTCAATATTCTTCGTTAGTTCACAAATGATGCTATGATCGGATAGTGTTCTGACTTTATTCATTTTTACTGACACATTCAATGTGTTCTTGAGGATGCTGTATTTCCTTACAAGATCAGAGAAAAAGATATCGAAAGCTTTTAAAATAGATATCTCGTTTTCAATACAAATAATTGTCTCACATGTATCGAAAGATAAAACGTCATCGTTCTTAGCTATGCGCTCACCATCTACCTTGAAGTAATCACCAAGTTTATAGCTCTTTATCTTCTCTTTACAGAAACGTACATCACTGATTAAATAGTTCATGCACTCGTTTATTATTAGTAAGTCTCTGTGTTTCCTGAAAAATATGTACTTCAAATAATGTTCGTCAAACGTCTTCAAAAGATGATGGGCGAAAAGTTCTATTTTGTTCATGCTTTCATTATCGTATATGAACTCGCTAATATCTTCGGATATTTTTAACCTTACGCCGTTATCGCGTTTAAAATTGATTGACATTATATTAACACGTTCTTGTGTAATTCAAGAACATAAAATGCAACGTCAATATATGTTTTTTGATAACTTTGATGATTTTTGTAAAGAATTCGATATAGTCGACGTCGTTAAGTTGAGGACGTTCAAGACAGCAATGACGCACTCTTCCGTATCGAAGAAAAACAACTACGAAAGATTAGAGTTTCTAGGAGATACGCTACTTAACTTCTGTATCTCTAAGATGATATACGAGAGTTTTCCTAACGAGCAGGAAGGTTGTATGAGTCGTTTGAAATCGTTTCTTGTCTCTCGTAAAATGTGTAGAAAGGTAGCAAAAGACATAAAGCTCGACACACAAGTCATAGTCGCCGAACAACAAGATATGAGCAAGGAATCAGGTACTGCAAAAAAAGGTAATCCGATATCCAGGATATTCAACAGCAATATCCTGCCGGATTTCGTGATGAGGCATCTGTTTCTCATACTGGAGGGGCTGGCATGTATTCTACTCTATATAGCAAACAGGTACTCATATCAGCATGATGTGATCGTTACTGAGCAACTGCGCAGGGAACTGCTGGACGTACAGTATCAGAGCCTTAACATTGCCAGTGAGATGTCAGCAAAGAGCAAGTCTTCATATATAGAGAAGGTTGTTGACAAGGAAGGTTCGGGACTTATAATCAGCGGTGAATCACCTTACAGGTTGCCATGAGTCAGGAGAATGGACAGACGGTAA
>CALCWF010000192.1 GCA_937906355.1 uncultured Rickettsiales bacterium | reverse complement strand
AATTTATATTCTTCATTATTATCATTTTTATAGGTAAATGGTCTCACATTATCCAATGAATTGTATTTATTTTCGCGATATGCACCGTCTGGTTTGAATGAGACAATTTGATTTGTTGCATTTGATATTGTTATTCTGTCATTAAAGTATGTTAATTGTCCGTCGTTGACGTTTTTTAGTTGCACAGGTGGTCTATTTGCTGGAAAAAAATCTGTATAACCGTCATTGAAACGAATTATCGATCCATTATAAATATCCATAGTAAGAAAATCTCTTTCATCTTGCCGAGCGTAGATTTTAACAGGAGTATCATTAGGATGATGCTGATCAATGTTAATTTGTTCAAGCATAAAACCAAATGTTGGATCTTTTTTTATGAAAATACGATCGTTCCGAGTCAACGTGCTTTTTATACTGTTGATATTAACACCAGCAATATTGTTAGGTTTTTTACATCTAAGATAATACTCTGTCGTGCCATCTGTCGAATTACGTTTTGTAACAACACACACTTGATTCATATAGAATTCACTATCCTCAGACAGACGATACACATTGGAACGAGTAGGTTCTATCAAAATATCAATATATTCTCCTTTCTGTCCTCCCTGTTTATCTATCTCTACACTAACATTATTGAATGTTGCTATTTGGTCATTTGTAAGAGCTAGATCTGGATTACCACCTGGCACAGATCTGATAGCATTCGTGAGCTTTACTTCGTTCGATACCGTTATCTCGGTAAAATCATATTCTTCGGCTCTTATTGCCATTGTTTTTGTTGGGTCGCCGTTTGGTGTTAGATTGATTATACCAGTAAGATGATTTTGTTGGACAGGTTGCCCTGGGACGTTCTGTTGTTGGTTTTCGCGTGCTTTCAAAACAACCTTATCGCTATCTTGACTTTTTATTTCTCCGCAGTTGTTATATTGGTTTATATCGACTTCAACGTTATTAATATTGAATTTACCGCAAAGTGGGCTGTTGTTATAACTCTTTATATTCGTGACTTTCATGTCCGGTCTATGCAATGTTATACTTCCGATATTTCTACCATCTTTAATTAGCTGCGTTTGCGACGTTGCACCGGTAGTATTGTCTTTGGTTTCGGTAAGTAGATTGACCGTATCACTAAACACCGGCATTAGAATAATATCCTCTCGCGTTATTTTGATTTTTTTTATACCAATCGTGCCAGACGTCATAAGAAGCTTTGTATTTTCATTGCCAAGCAAATCAACAATGTATTGATAATATTGACAAATACTTGAGCCGTCTTTTGACTCTATTGTAATTGAACCATCTAGGTCATATGAAACTTTTATAGGGCAATTTGGATCTTTAAAATTAAGATTCGCTCCTTCCATTTTACATCCAAGAAATGCGATAGGTTCTATATAGTTATCTCTACCCTTTTCATTCGGTATACCTTCTAACGGTTTTTCGTCGTCAAATTTAACTGACCAATGCGGATTTGCGTTCGTGACGGAATCGTTTTCGAATAAGACTTTCTCACTTTTGAGAACGTTTTTTGTGCCAAATTCGTCGATATATTCAAAATCATGTTCATTATTCTGGCGTAGAATGACTTCATTGCCGTTTATTCTTATCTTACCGTCAATCTCTACACACAACATATTGCGAATTTCTTGTAATTTCTTCTTCGTCGTATCTTCAGGAACACTATTTAGTACACCATCGATCCACTCTACAGCTTCAGCGATTGAATCACTTTCAATTTTACCAGATAAAACGACTATATTGCTTATCTCGACATGTTTAATCTTCTCTAAGACAAGGGATTTTATTGCTCCATAATTTAATAATTTATCTGCATAAATCATCAAATGATTGGCACTAGTATCGGCCTCTTGCACTTGTTTGTTGTTAAATTTTATAAACTTGTTTTTTGTATGTATGCAGGTTATATTATTACTGTTTGTCTGTGTCTTAAGTGCGACATTATTGATGGGTTGTTGGAGTTGTATATCGTCTTTAGGGACAAAACCGTTTACACAACAACCAGATACCTTGTCAAAAGAGAATCGTGCTTCGGAAACGAGCAACAATTCTTTGTTGTGGATTTTGCTACCAAAAATATCGATTCTATTTGTTTTAACACACAAATTATTTACATCATTGGTAGCATAACATCCTGTAAGGACAATTTCTTCTGGAACGCCTTGTGAGATCCTAATAGAGATCCTAATATCTTTATTAAAATCTATCTCAGCTACACTTTGTTGAAAAATTTGTTGATTGTTGTTCTCTGTTGCCTTTCCTAAATTTGTAACAAAATCAACTTTTGCAGCATTATTATTGGCACTTGCTTTAAAAGTATAAGAGTCTTTTTCATAACCAAACTTACTGTCTTGTCCATCTAATGAGATCTTCGTGTTGGCTGGAATATTAATTGCATGATTGTTGCTATCATTATTGATATGGACGTTTAATAGTTCGATAGTCGTTTGCTCAGTCGATATACAACTTTTAATTATATTTTTTTCACTTTTATTATCTAAATATTCAAAAACTGGGCTTGCCTTTTTATATTTTTCTGACATTTCATCCATTCTATTTGTTGGTGATAATAATATTTGAATATCTTTAATCGGTATATATCTATATTGTTTATATTGATTTTCATCATAAAATTTTGGTATTCTATATTCTAAATCTTCAAACTCCATCATTTGATTAATTACATCTAATGATGTTTGTTTTCTTTTTCCCGTTAGGTTAGCAAGACAT
>CALCWF010000191.1 GCA_937906355.1 uncultured Rickettsiales bacterium | reverse complement strand
AATTTTCAAATAAATGATGAATATAAATCAATGAATAATTACAACGACTCTCCTCAACCAAGAGTAATAATTTATCCAGCAAAAGAATCAACAACACATTTGCATAAGCAATATATCTCAAATAGAAATATAAACATAAATAATAAAACACTAAAAATGAAAGTTCAATTTATTGTCTTGGGGAAATAGTTCATAACAAAAGTGTTATCGATAGATTAGAAAAAAAAGTAGAACAATATGACGATTTGGAAAGAGCGTGCTACGAACTCGCAAAGGAGTGGAGAACAGATAAATACATCAGAAACTTAGAATCTTCAATCATAGTTACGGATGGAAATATAATTCTATCTCTGTCTGGAGATGGAAATATTCTAGAACCAGAGGATAAACATATAACCTCCGTTGGTAGCGGAAGTGTCTTCGCTATCGCCTCGGCTCGAGCATTGTACGAGAATACAAATCTCAATGCTGAAAATATTGTCAGGAAGTCAATGAAAATAGCCGGCGATCTATGTATTTACACAAACCACAATTTATCAATCGAAAAAATCGTCGTTAAAGACAAAAAGAACGTAAAACCTAACGCTACTAAAAGCAATTTACAAAAGTAAATTACGATAGCATGAAAATTTTTCTATAACAATAAATGCAAAAAATCCTAGCGAAACGAGACTTGCTTTTTATGTTTTTTTCAAACCATTCCTACTCTATGAATAGAGTTGCTCTCGTATCGTATATACGTAAAAGTCGTTTATTCGAAGCTATTTACAGCTTATTTTATAGTATAGGACATAATATTTGCGTTTTTGTCTCATCTTTTGGAAGATTTATTATTTTTACGTGGATGCTTTTCACAAAAGCATTAAGTGGAAGATTCTTTTTTAGTAATTTCGTCGACTCAATGCGCATCAATGGCTTTTGCTCAATACCAGTCGTTGGTCTAACTGGACTTTTCACTGGTGCGGTTTTAACCGTTCAACTTTTTAGTAGCTTACAAATGTTTGGTATAAACGATAAACTTCCGTATATCGTGTTGATATCTCTAATGAAAGAACTGGCACCCGTCCTATGCGGTCTAATGATAGTCTCACGTGTAGGCTCGTCTATGGCATCAGAAATAGGCGGAATGGCAACAAATAATCAACTCGACGTGCTGACGAGTATGTCTGTCAATAAATATCGATTTCTATACTTTCCAAGAGTGTTGTCTATGATAGTAGCACAGCCACTTCTAACAACAATCGTAATTATAACCGGTATTATCGGTAGCTACATAGTGACAACAACAATGTATGACTTCACGGACGTATACTTTCTACGTCTAATATGGGAAGGATTCGAATGGCAAGATTATTTTATGAGTATCGTTAAAGGTATAATCTTCGGTCTTGTAATATCGTTAATAGCATGCTACGAGGGAAATAATACAGTAGACGGAGCCGTTGGGATTAAAAAAACAACAATTTTAACTGTTGTTTTGTCGTGCGTGCATATCTTGATATTGAATTTTATAATTACATGGATCATGGATTAGATCCATATGACTGATGATGCAAAAAATAAGTACGAAAATGTTAATATCAATCTATTTGGAGAAGAATATGAAGACGAAGATAGTTTATTTGTCGCCGAAGAAATAAACAATGAAAAAGATAACGTTAGCAACGAAAATAGTGTAATCATAAACAACAATATAATTATAGACAACAATAAAAATATTGACGACGACTCTTTTGATAAAATTCTCGATGAAGAAAACGACAACGATACGTTCGATAATAACGACATGAATAACGGCACGAATACACGGACACCGATCTGGCAAACAATAGAAAGCACAACTGACGTTAATGACGATGGTATAGACGATAATATTTCAGCAAACGTAAATGATGTAACGGTAGAAGAAAATTGCAAGAATGATTATACAATAGACATAACTGCCAATGATGTCATCGAACAGAACGATGAATTTAACATCGACAAGCAAGATAAAAAATCAACAGTTGACACGAATGTCGTCAATAATATTAGTAATACTAATAAAATAGCAAACGACGAAAGAGTAAAAAAAGTTTTACATCAAATATTCAGTAAAATCGATCAAAGAAAAAAGAATAATATTAACTGCATAGAAAGCTTAAAAAATACGAAAACAATTCTCAAAAAAGTATTAGAAAAAATCAATAAAAACGAAGATTTATGAAGCCAAAAACGTTATCAACATTGAATGTCAATACAAGAAACAAAGGAATCGTTTTACTTGCATGTATCGCGATTACCGTGCTATCACTGGTAACATACACTGTTTCAGACACATGTTTGAACGTCGTAAGCACAGTTCCTGTACGCAATGTACTTGGAAAGTTCGGTGCAATCTTAGCTGATCTACTATTTCAAAATTTTGGACCAGCAATATTCGCTATGTTTCCGTTCGCACTATATCTGTCAGCAAGATTGACTTTGAAAAAACCACCAAGGTTTATTTTATTTAAAACTCTTTACACTGCCTTTATAACATTGTGTCTATGCTTCTTCGCCGTCTTAATGATCGACGATCGCAATCGCTTATACTCCTTGATACCCTACGGTGGACGTATGGGACTTTTACTTAAAGAGGCGTTTCTAACGTTAGAACCTAAACTTAAAAAATATATAGTTCTATTTTTAGTCGCAACGCTCCTGTTCTATCCATACGCAGTATTCGTCCTCGGTAAAAAAACTCGCATTGTAGCAATTAAATCAAATTGTTGTCTAAAAATACTTATCACAATGCATGAATTTATTACAAAAATATTCAACTTCATCATTCGTTTAATAAAAATTGAAATATTCATAGTTAAATCTCCGATATTCTTACTAAGAATAGTATTAATATTTTTTAAAAAAATCTTCTCTCGAAAAAGAAATAAAACAGAAATCATTGAAAATAACGTTAATCATAACGACAACGACAAATCGTGCAAAATATCTGAATACATCGCACCAACATCGGATCTGCTAAAATTTATAGAGCGAAAAGATGTGCTCCAAAGTCAAGCAATCTGCAAAGAGAACATGCAAAAGCTTTCTAATATACTCGGGGACTTCGGCGTTCGAGGAGAAATGATTAATTTTAGAACTGGTCCTATCGTAACTCTCTATGAGTTCAAACTGCAAGCCGGCGTAAAGGCATCGCGCGTCATAGGTCTGTCAGAGGACATAGCACGAACAATGATGGTAAGTTCCGTTCGTATTGCAACTATCTCTGGACGTGATACGCTTGGAATTGAAGTTCCAAATAAAGAGAGAGAAACCGTGTGTTTTAGAAAACTGATTGAAAGCAACGAGTATACTCAGTCTGACGCACAAATTCCTATGATATTAGGATGTAATATATTCGGTAAACCAATTATCGCAAATTTGGCAGATATGCCACATCTATTAATAGCTGGAACAACTGGCAGTGGAAAGTCAGTCGGTATAAATGGAATGATTCTATCTATGCTATATAAACTATCGCCGGAGCAATGTAGATTAATAATGATCGATCCAAAAATGCTCGAATTCTCAGCATACGAAGGAATACCACACTTAATGATGCCGGTTATAACTGACGCAAAACGTGCCGTTCTTGCGTTAAAATGGGTCGTCCGTGAAATGGAAAATCGCTATCGCATGATGTCAAACGCAGGCGTTAGAAACATCACCGGTTATAACGAAAAAATTAAATCTAAAATAGCAAAACAAGAAAATAAATCAAAAAAGAGCCATAGCAATAATAATATAAAGCACAAAATAACAAAAAGTGAAATAAACAACATAAAAAATATGATAAAAAATGATAACATTAACTATAACAACATCACAATCGATCCAACGGAGTATGAAATCGTAGACAGAAAGCAATACGAAGATGACGAGCATTCAGAAAATGCATTGATGCAATATATCGTTGTTGTAATAGACGAAATGGCAGATCTGATGGTTGTAGCGGGAAAAGAAATTGAAGTTCTGGTTCAACGTCTATCTCAAATGGCACGTGCTGCCGGAATTCACTTGATAATGGCAACACAACGTCCTTCTGTCGACGTTATAACTGGCGTTATCAAGGCAAATTTCCCTACAAGAATAAGCTATCATGTAACATCAAAAATCGATAGTCGAACAATACTCGGAGAGCAAGGTGCGGAACAACTACTTGGAAAAGGAGATCTGCTTTTCATGCTAGGTGGCACAAAGACGCTTCGTGTTCATGGACCTCTTATAACAGACGACGAAGTCGAAAATGTCGTAAACTTTCTAAAAGATAACAACGATGAACCAAAATATATAACGTTAACAACCGACGAAGATGAAGACGGTGACGGTGAATCTTACAAGATTAACGATAATGACAGTGACAATGCAATGTATAGACAGGCAATAGGAATTGTTCTAAACGAAAAAAAAACGTCAATAAGCTATCTACAACGCAAACTGCGGATTGGTTATAACAAAGCCGCAAATTTCATAGAGCAAATGGAAAGCGACGGTATACTATCTGCACCAGATCACACGGGAAAGAGAATGATTTTAAAGTCATAATAATAAAAACGAGAAAATAGAAAAACGTCGTCATATTACGCAATAAAGTTTACACATCGTCTCCCGTTTCAATAAATATCAATTTGATACGAATTTGACATTTATTCGATAGACTATCGAATAAATTCATGGATAATAACGAACCAAACACCGATAATGAGGACGGTATACGGTCTGTCAACTTTCAGGAAAAAGAGTTCTGGCCTAATAGACAGAAACAATGCAATTCGATCCACGAAATATCTTATAGAGCCTGCTTTAAAGCACAACTACCAAATTACTTCATCACAAGATATACAAAAGAAGGCGATATTGTATATGATCCATTCTCAGGAAGAGGAACGACCGGAATAGAAGCAAGTTTATTAGGTAGAATCGCATATTTTAACGACATCAACCCGCTATCAAGAATAATGTCAGAACCAAGAATTTTTATCATCGATATCATCGATATTGAAAAAAGATTTAATTCAATATTAGAGCAAGAAACTCAAATCACAAATGAACCAGATTTATCAATGTTTTTTCATCAAAAAACCTTTGAAGAAATAGTAAAAATTAAAAATTATTTAATACATAAACAAGAGAAGAATGAATTAGATATTATAGACAAATGGATAAGACTGCTCGTGTTAAATCGTCTCACGGGTCATTCGGTCGGCTTCTTGTCTACATTCACTTTACCGCCAAATCAAGCAATAACGCCGGAAAGACAAATTTTAATAAATAAAAAATACAATAATAAAATTGAATATAGAAATGTTAAAGAATGTTGCTTAAAAAAATATAAAACTCTAACAAAAGATATTGATATTTTTACAAAAAAAATATTAGAAAACGTAAAACAAAAGACTTTGTTCCTAACAAAAGATGCCGATAATACGCCAGAAATCAAAGACAATTCGGTTGATTTGATTATTACTTCTCCTCCATTTTTAGATGTTATAAATTATAAACAAGATAACTGGATGAGATGCTGGTTTTGCGGTATCGACGTCGATAAAATACAAATATCTCAATTTAAAAAACTCGAAGACTGGGAAGGAAAAATGGAAAGAGTTTTAATTGAATTAAAAAGAATACTAAGAACGGGAGGTCATATCGCCTTCGAAGTCGGAGAAGTTAAGAATGGTAAAATAAAACTCGAAGAAAGTATTATAAAAATAGTCAAAAAACTGCAATTTAACAAGATTGACGTTCTAATAAATATACAAACTTTCACTAAGACATCTAATATTTGGGGAGTTGAAAACAATAAAAAAGGAACAAACTCAAATAGAATAGTTTTTTGTGAAAAATAGTTATGGAAGATGATAAATATGTAAAACAATTAGAAAATTGTATAGAACAAATGATTAGACCAATGAAAAATATACCATTTAATCTAATTATAAAATCTATGTTTGGCTATGAAGTTGAATTCTTTGATTTCAACAATAAACAACACATTAAAACTTTGGAAATATTAAAAAATGTTGGTTTTAATATAGTAAATAAAACTTATAATTTCAAAGGTCGCCCAAATGAATTTGGTAATCAAATCGAAATAATTGTAAAAAACGAAATGAATAAATTAAATCTAAATGCTGATATTCCTACAAATTCACAAGGTAAAAAAGCAGCAAGCGGATATCCCGATATTGCTTTTGAACTTGAAAACAAAATATATTACTTGGAGTGTAAAACATTTAATAAAAAGAACGTTAATGATAGTTTTAGAACTTTTTACTTCTCTCCTGAAAAACACTCAAAAATTACTGCAAATACGGTTCATTTTTTATTTTCATTTGAAGTAGAAAAACGAAAAGATTGTTTTTATGTAAAATCATACAAAATAATCTCGTTAAATTCCTTGTATTGTAATTTGAAAAGTGAGTTTAATGCAAGTAATAAAGAACTATATTCAAATAATTTTGGAGCAAGAATACTTTTTGAAAGCAACAATATACAATAACTATGTCGCTCTATTATCTTCTCACACACTCAAAATCAGCTTTTCTTCTTTCCACTCAGGTTTGCCTTTCTTTTTGATTCTTTTTGGATTTTGATTCGCCAAAAATACTTTTTACCACTTTTATAAGGAAAGTGTCCGTGATAATCGACAATTTCATATCCATCGTTCAAAATGTTATGTTTTAACACATTTATGCTTACAGCTAAGATTTCGTCTGTGTCCTTCGGTATCATAGCATTATCGCAACAAAGTACTCCATCGTCGTCATACCAAGCGGTGTCGTTCTCTAACATTTTTTTCTTCGTCGAATAATGCTTTTCCCCTGGTTTTTGAAAGCTCAAATCTTCGGTTGTATATATATAGGCAAGTGCTCTTTTTCTGTGATATGTCGGAGATAAATAGTGATCAGTAAAATAATGATCGCTACAACCTCGTATAATGAAAACTTTTTTCTCGTTCAATAGAGGCATAAACCAGTTATAAAGAGGAGCACCGCCATTACCCCAAAAAATAACTTTCTTGCCAGTTTCAAGCATCGTTTCAACAAAAGATCTCCACTTCTTGCCAAATGGCGGGTTTGTCATTATAATATCTGCCTCATTTTTTGCTATATTGTAGCATATTGGCTCCTTGAAATCTCCATGAAACGTTGATTTTTCGCCTTCTGGTGGAAATCTTTTAACATCCCCCCCATTGTATTCGTAGATATATCCACCGCACTCTTCCTGTTTTGCATACAGCCCTCTCATATGTTCTTCGTAATTATTTCCATAAGACAAGCCGGTTTTATCGAAAGCAGAGGCGATAAGTTTTTTCAAACCTAACTTATGAAAGTTGTTATAAAAATATATCCAAAAAGCAGATTTCGTATCATCGCAGTTACAGTAGACAATTTTGTTTCTAAAATAGTTCTCATCAACGTTATTTACAAACCAATCAGCAACAAGTTCTACACCTTGATAGAAAGTATAGCACTCATCTGAACCAACGACTTTCGGCTGTTTTATTCTATCTTTATCTACGTAGCTTCCTTGATTTTGTGCTCTATTCATTGAAGCTCTATCACTTCTTTTACAACCTTCGAATTCTTGTTCTCCTATTTTCGGCACCGGTTTAAGCGATCTGATGTCAATATGTGGTAAAACTATTTGCCAAATCCTGTCTCTCAGACCTGGAGTATCTTTTGATGTTTCACGACCTTTGCCATAAGGTTCCCATTCTTTGCAATTATATATCTGCTCTAAAATCTCATCAGCGTCTTTTTCGACAAGAATAGGAAGAGTCCACTCACATATTTTACCCTTCTGACCGCTCCATTCATACCCATTTCTACCTCTATGAATTTCTATCGTATCGCTCGTCGCCTCAAAGTGAATGTAATCCACGCTTAGCTTTTTAGCTTTTGCCTTATCTTCTTCCATGAGAATGGAACTCATTCATTAAATGAAAAAAGTCAATAAGTAAGTTTAAAAAATCGTTTGATTTTTGTAAAGCTCTCGAACTACTGAAAGATGCATTTAGATAAATACAAATAAATCATCTAAATAGAAGTCTAAATGAAAAACGTTATGTCGTTCTATCATCTTCGCACACGTTCGGAATATAGCTTGTTAACAAGTGCATTAAAACTAGGACAACTAGAAGAATTCATAAAGGAAAACAAGATAAAAGCAATGTGCCTAATGGATGATATGTCTCTGTCCGCAGGTCTTCGATGGTCGATGCATCTACGAGATTTAAAAGTAAAACCTCTAATTGGTCTAAACGTTTTTATCGGAAAAAAAAACTACGACTTAAATGATCCCTTCCCGCAGCTCGGACTAATTGCAAAAAATGAAAATGGATATCTAAATCTCCTAAAACTTTTACGTTGCGGACATTTCGAACACATTGAAAACGATTTTCAACAATTATGGATAACAATGGAAGAACTAAAAAAATATTCAAAAGACGTAATCCTGCTGACGGGCGGATATCGTGGCGTCATTGGATATGAATTTCTAAATTATGGAGAAAAAGTCGCAACTGATACGCTCGACGAATTGCATGAAATCTTCGAAGATAGGATGTATATAGAACTAACAAGACACGGTAGAACAAAAGAAAAAGAATTGGAAGATTTTTTAATAAATTACGCCTACGAAAATAACAAATATAAAGCTAGCATTCCACTCGCAGCAACAAACGATTGTTGCTTCTACAAAAGAAAACATTTCGAAGCTTTCGACGCACTGGCCTGCATACGTGATAAAATGTTCCTAACAGAAGAAAATAGAAAAAGACTAAACGAAGAATATTACTTGAAATCAGCAAAAGAAATGGAAGAATTGTTTAGCGATATTCCGGAGGCAATCGAGAATACAGAATTAATTGTAAAAAAAAGTAATTTCTCAGTTCGCGGACGAAAACCAACGCTCCCTCACTTCTGCAAAAGTAAGGAGGAAGAAGCAAAAATAATGGAGCAAATGGCATACGACGGAATGGAAGAAAGATTCAAACAAATCAACTGGAATAAAGCAGAACATACAAAAGAACAATATTTGGATAGACTAAAATACGAAATTAATGTTATAGAAAAAATGGGCTTCCCCGGATACTTTCTTATAGTCTCCGATTTCGTTCAATGGTCTAAACACAACGGTGTAGCTATTGGTGCTGGTCGTGGTTCCGGTGCCGGCTCTCTTGTCGCTTGGTGTCTAAAAATTACAGAAGTAGATCCTCTTGAATATGGACTATTTTTTGAAAGATTTTTGAATCCTGAACGCGTATCAATGCCAGATTTCGATATAGACTTTTGTCAGGAAAATCGTTGGAAAACAATCGACTATGTAGTCAATAAATACGGCAAAGAAAGCGTCTCACGAATTATAACATACGGTAAAATGAAAGCAAAAATGGTCATCAAAGACGTCGGTCGTGTTACACAGATGTCGTTTAACGAGACAAACGATATTGTCAAACTGATACCATTTAATCCTATCGAGCCAATAACAATTCAAAAAGCACTAGATATGATACCTCGTCTAAAAGACGAAATGGATAACAATCCAAAAATGCACAAATTGATGACTATTGCCATGGATCTGGAAGATCTGAATCGTAATACATCTATGCACGCCGCCGGCGTTGTTATTGGAGATAAGCCTCTTGTTGAAATCGGTCCTGTATGTAGCGAAGAAAATAACGATAACTGTATCGACGATAAAAATAACGAAGAAAACGAGGACAACGACGAAAACATGACTGCTTCACAGGTCAAAAGCGTCAATCACGCCGTCAAAGAACGCGATGAAAACGAAAATATCGTCAAGAACGACAATAAGAGCAACAAGAATGAGAAATTAAAATACGAAGGAAATGTTAGTTTTTTTGATGCAAAACCAGAAAATCGTATTGCCGTCTTTGGCTACGACATGAAGGACTGCGAAAAAATAGGACTTGTTAAATTCGACTTCTTAGGTCTGCAAACATTGACTGTTCTAACAAAAGCCTGCGAAATGATAAAGAAAAATACAGGTCGCGACATCGACGTCGATAGACTACCAACAGATGATAAAAAAACATTCGACTTGTTGCAAACAGGGCACTTAAAAGGTATATTTCAACTTGAAACTCCGCTACCAAGAAACGCCTTAAAAAAAATAAAAACAGATAAGATATCAGACATCGCGGCTATCACGTCATTAAATCGACCAGGTCCAATGGAAAATATGCCGTCCTTCATTCGTCGTAAAATGGGCGAAGAAAAGATAAGCTATTATCATCCAATATTAGAGCCAATTTTGAAAGAAACATACGGCATAATAATATATCAGGAGCAAGTAATGGAAGTCGCTAGAAAAATAGCAGGATATTCACTTGGTGAAGCAGATTTATTACGTCGAGCAATGGGTAAAAAAATTAAAGAAGAGATGGATAAGCAATCTGCTGTTTTTATAGATAGATCCGAAAAACTCGGTCTTGTAAGTCGAAACGAAGCAAAGGCATTATTTGATATAATCGCGAAATTCGCCGGCTACGGCTTCAATAAAGCACATGCTATAAGTTATACAATAATATCTTATCAAACCGCATATCTAAAAGCAAACTATCCGGTAGAATTCATGACGGCATTAATGAATCTAGATATAAACAAAACAGATAAGCTAAATGGCTTCGTTAGCGAGTGCCGTAATATGAAAATTGAAATAATCCCACCTGATATTAATACATCTATGGCGGAATTTTCTTGTCATGAAGGAAAAATCGTTTACGCACTCGGAGCAATAAAAGGAATCGGGGCAAATTTGGCAAAAGAAATCTGCAATATTAGAGATAGTAGTGGAAAATTTAAAGATCTACAAGATTTTTTTAATCGTTGCGGACAGCTTTTGAATAAAAAAGTCATAGAGAGTCTAACTAAGTCGGGAACATGGAAAAGTCTCGGAATTAACATTAGGACAATCATCGAGAATGAAACGGCTATTGTCGATACAGCATTGGATTTCTCACGGCGACAAAGAGAAAAAAAAACAGAATCCATTATAAATATGTTCGGGCAAGACGACAACATTCCTTTAATACCAAAGCTGAAAAACTATCCAGAATACGACTCGAACAAATTATCAGCTTTTGAATTCGAAATTTTCGGCTTCTATATGACGACCCACCCACTAGATCACTATAAGAGTAAATTGGAAAAATATAATTTCGAAACAGCGGAGGATGTATTAGAAACAAACTATCAAACTGAGACAAGACTTTTGATGTGTGGAGTCGTGACTGAGGTTAGAATGAGGTTTAAAAACAAGAAGAAATTCGCCTTCGTTCATTTACTAGATTTAAGCGGACTCTACGAAACATCAATCTTTGATGATAATTTAATAAATCAGCATGAAAACGATTTAGTCGAAGGGAAAAAAATTGTAATGGAGGTTGATGCAAAAACTAATCCAGAAACTGGAACACGTTTACAAATAAGCGAAATTTACGATCTAGATGATTTTTTCGTTAAATTCCCGACAAAGAAAGACATTAAACTGGGAGCAAATAGAAAAAAGAAAACAAGCAATAGTAAATATAGCAACAACTACAGTGGAAACACTATCGATGCAGGAAATGGGGAAAACAATAACAATATATCGTATCTTAATAATACCTACACGAGCAGTGGCACAATCAAACAGCAAAATGCGAATAATTGTAGCCAAGATTCACACAACACAAATAATTCTTTCGTCAGCGACAATTATCCTCATGAGTTTTCTAAAAACTCAACAAGCAATATATCAATCTCCACTTCTTCAGTAATACAAGCGACAAGACGTCCGCTCGTCTCGTCGCCCTACGTCGGGCATCAAATCCCATCTTTAAAAATCGCAAACTCAAAGACAATTAACATAGATGACATATCTCAAATCCAGCAAATAAAATCAGACATCGAAAATGGTAAGTATAGCGAATTTGAAAAACTGATACTTCAAATTGAAGATACAGAAATTGTCGTAAATACAAAGAAAAATTGACATCTTTTATAACTCAACACACACAATATCAAACCTTGTGTATAGATTTATCATATGTAGATTTAGTTCTCGTATCAATTTTATTATGATTAAATAATTCAATGATTAAATAATTCAAATTATGAGTATAACTTTATGCAAAAATTATAAAATTTTCAAAAAATTTTCAGTCAACTAATCAAATAAACTAAATAAAGTTAGTTGTATTAAAAAAGTGTATTCAAAAGGTATCACGAAATAACGATATAAATATAAACCAATCAAAAGTTGATAAAATTAATTGACACAACTACTTTTTTTAATAAAATTAATTGTTTTGTTTTATTATTCCCAATATGGAAACTATTATAAAAGGTCTTCGATGTACAAATGCATTTTGTCAAGTCCTCGGTAATCGCGATGTCAAATCATTTAAGGAAATAGATAATGACGCATGGGATGCATTGATCGAATACTACACGGAGCAAAGAGCCGAAGACGTCGCAAACGTGATAGGAGTAACAAAGCAAGAATTGTATAAGCAAGGCGTAGAAGCGTTAGAAAAAAACTTCAAATCACCAAATAAAGCTTTTTTGACAATTGGGGAAAAAGGAGAAGATAAAAAATTGGATCGATATATATTTTTTAGAAAGTTAACTCTTGCTAAAAATGTCTTTGAACAATTCAAAGGTGCGAAACCTGAAGAATTGAAAGCTCTATTTAAAACATCTTACGAAGAGTGGCTAAGTTCTAGAATTGAAGAATTCAAGAAAATATTAGGTAATAACCCTGCACCTACAATCAAGCAATGTGAAGAATTTCGCATATTTTGTGAAAATTTTCAACAAGACATCGTCGACGAAGAACAATTGATGAAAGTAATTAAAATGTCGAGTATATTTGAAGATTTTAGAAAAAAAATAGATGAAGAAAACATTGAAAAACAGTTGGACAAACAGCATAATAATGCTCTATTGATGACCGAACGATTTCCGGGAGAAACCGATGCCGAATACAATGAACGTCTCGTAAGACAAGCAGAGTTTCAAGAACAAGAAAGAAATATTTACTATGCAAGGCGTAACAAAAACAATAACAATGCCATCGATATTAATTATATTAATAATAATAACATCATCAATGATGATGATTTTGAAAATAAATGCAACGCATATCAAAAGTTTCTCGACAACAATCAAAGCAGTCTATCGGAATTGAATGACATATATCACGATTTCATTGATTTTCGTAAACACAATTCGTCAATCACTGACGAAGAAAAATTGGTCATATTGAATTCAATAGAGACTGGACTTACAGAAAAGGGGATCAAAATGTTTGTCGCAGAGTTAGCAAAACTTGAAGCAAACAATAAATCATTATACGTACCATATGATAAGCTACAACCTCTTATCAAGTCGTTCGCAACGTTTAGCAAAACGCTCAAAAAGCAAGGACAGAGCAACAATATTGTCAAACAAATTAACATACTAGAACAACGAATCTCGATTCTGAAAAATGGATGCCCAGAATTAATGAAGCCGGAACTAGTAGTTTCAACATTTCGAAACTTTGCAACAATACTTACAGAAGACAAAAAAAACACAACCCTTCTTGAAGTAATTGATGCATATAACTCTTTCAAAGAAAGGGTGATTTTAAATCAAAATTTAAAACAAGAAGAACGAGAAAAAGCAGGAGAACTAATAACCAATTTAGACAAATTAATAGAGAAAAAAATACAAAAATAAATCATCGAGATGGTTCAGTTAGCTGATTCTTCGTTGATTTAATAATGTAGAATAACTAACTACCATTCTTTCTCTTTCCCCTAATACTCAGTCTCAGAGGAATCCCGAACAGATTGAATTCACGATATAACCAATTCTTCAAATTCTCGACCTTTGCGATCGTTATATCGATCTCATTCTTTCCGCTAAATGCAACAAATGCTGGTGGACGTGTTTTTATCTGATTAATATATCTAATTTTTAACTCACTAATTACATTGATATTTAGCTTTGCGTTTTCTATTGCTTTATTCATTTTGCCGGCGGAAATTTTACTATTCCACAGCCGATAAAGCTTGCTTGACGCATCTAGCACTTGCGTCAAATTATCGTCATTTTTCGCAGAACATGTAAAAAATACTATACCCTTAATTTGAGCTATCGATTTACAAATGACGCCTTTTAGTTTATCTAAAAGTTTTTCCTCTTTATCTTTTGCCACTAAGTCCCATTTATTGAAACATATTATCAATATTCTACCACTGTTTACAACTTTTTGACAAAGAGACAAATCTTGCTCTTCTAATGCAACGGTAACGTCCATTAAAACAATGGCAATATCAGCAAATTGCAAAGCCTCTAAGCTTTTTTCAACAGATGCAAATTCTAAATCATCGCCATTTTTATAATTTTTACGTATACCGGAAGTATCAATTAATATAAAATTATTATTTTTATATGAAAAATTCAGCTCAATCTTATCTCTTGTCGTGCCGGCAATATCGCTCGTTATGAGTCTATCCTCGTTCAACAAATTATTCAAAAATGTAGACTTTCCAGCATTTGGACGCCCAAGAATGGCGATCTTTATGGTATGCTTATCTACCGTCGTATTCGTATCATTTTCAATAATGTTATTTTTAACCGTATCGCCATCTTGTATAAAACGCCCGCGATCATCACTGCCACCACCACTGTCAACGTCTACGCCTACACTCCGAACATCATTTTCACTTTTCTCATATTCCGTTTTGATAGCATTATATACATCATTAAAACCAAGATTATGTTCCGCTGAAAGCAAAATTTTCGTCTCACAATTTATCTTGTATAGCTCGTCTGTATTTATGTTTTGCGGATTTTCAGCTTTATTTAACAAAACTATCGTTCTTTTATTCTTTTTTCTCAAAATATTCAATACATCAATGTCCCTATCTATAATGCCATTTCTTATATCAACTATAAACAAACATATGTCCGCATTGTCTACGCTTATGAGCGCCTGTCTTAGCATCTGCTTTGCAATCGCAGTTTTATCATTTTGATACTCAATTCCGGCGGCATCAACGAACTTAATTTTCATGCCAAAATAGTCTACCTCGACTTCGTTTCTGTCTCTCGTCACTCCGTGATAATCGGCAACAATCGCCATCTTCTTGCCCGTCAAGCGATTAAATATTGTCGTCTTTCCAACGTTAGCTCTTCCTACTATCGCGATAGTAAACATATGCAAAAAGCTATTCAATAGATAAAATCATAAATTAATGTAAATTATTATTTTACGCAACAACAACGCCGTTCGCATTAAAAACTTGCATAAAAAAAATGTAATCATACTAATTCAGCATGGTAAATGTATTATCTATAATAACAGATAAGTTGATGTCGACAATATATCAAAATTCACACGAGTTGACACAAGTCAATATTAAAGATGATACTTTAATAATAAACCTGCTATCAAAGTTCATTCTACCAATATTGTTAATATTCGGTTTCTACGTTCATTTACACGGAGATTATACACCCGGTGGTGGTTTTCAGGCAGGTATAATTTTCGCATGTGCGTTATGTCTATATTGTTTTATTAATCTAAACGGATCAAACGTAGCATCGAGTAAAACGAACAACGAACGCAAAAAGTCTCTCATTAATTGGATATTCACAATATTTGCTATAATAGGTTTTATACTCTATACCGGTTTTGGAATTACGAGCTTTTTTATCACTGGTAAGTTCTTAGATTTCACATTTCTACCCTTCGAACATAGTAATGCACGTGGCGTTTTTATCATCGAACTTGGTATAGCTTTTATCGTATCTTCTAGTGTTTCAAGAATATTCTATACGCTCCTAAATGAGATAAATTCTAATCAAACAGACAACAACGAAAACGCAAAGATGTAGGATAACCTATAACAACAAATTAAAAACAATAATTAATAATTTAGATTATCTAATATCGCCCCACGAAATGTCCCTTCCAACCGGAAGAAACTCCACTAGAATACTTACCTTCATTTCCCATATCTTGCATATTCGAATAATAAATTCCCGTAATTTCCTTCTTATCCGACAAACTTGCAACGTCATGTCTAATCGGTATTTCCGATCTTTCTCTTATTTGCTGAAGCTTGTTACTGAGTAGTTTATCCTTCAAATCAATAACGCTAGTACCACCCTCCTTACTTTTAAGAATATCATTCGTTGCCTCCATTTGTCTATCATAAGCAGCATCTTGCTTTTTTCTCATCTCATTAATCTTTTTTATACACTCCTCACCTTCTGGCGATTCTAGACCGATCAAATTTCTGAAAAAATGCCTAATTCCATGTTTTTTCTCAAATTCCTTATTTACCTGTTTTCTTCTCTCCTCGTATTGTTCTATCGTTACTCCCAAATTAGAAGAAACTTTTTGTATATCTTTGGTGAAATTTAGCTTCTCACTGAATATATTGCTACAGTCCCTGATGCCTTCATTATAACTGTATATCATTTGACCTATCTCTTCCCTCTTGCTCGCGAAAAGATTTGGATATCTCGTTTTAAGATTATTAACTATATTAAATTGTTCCTCAACCGAGCGATTGTCAAGACGTTTAATGACTTCCTCATTTGAAAGCTCTGGACTTAACCGCATTATTGCTTTAATATAGTCAAATATCTTATCGTCTGCTTTATTGTATTTTTTCGCCATTTCACGCAGACTTTGTATATACATCTTCGTAACGTTGTCTTTAATATTGCTTTGCTTGTCTGCTATCTTGTCCTTCAGCTTTGCTTGAAGACCTTCCGCGTCATGACATCCATATATTTTATCAAGCCTCTCGTTAAAAGAAGCGTATTGATTAATAAATTCTGATAAACTTTTCGAATTTCCAACGCTCTTTACAAGATTTGCTACTTCATGATAATTACCGTCACTACCATCATCGAATCCAATGATCGCAACCTGATCTCTGAATAACCCACTCTTCATCTGTTCCATCGCCTGTTTAGCATTTCTGATTGGAGAATTTATTGCCTCTTCTTTCTTTTTCTCATTGCCTTCATTATCTTTAAAGACTATCTTTCCTTCAACAGAATTAAAGGACGCGACACAACACTTATTAATTTCCCTTTCAAGCATTTGAATCTTTTTCTCCACGTCTTCAAGCTTATTTTCGACTTTTTCTTCGTTGTTGTTATTTTGGTTATTTTGACCAGATCGTTGACCTCTTTTTTCTTCTTCTTTCTTTTCCTTTAATTCCGTTAAACTTTTATTAATTTTCTCTAATTTTTCTTGAAAGTCACTATTACCTTCGATTTCTTTGATGGTCGCACCAAGATTGTCAATTTTTTTCTGCAACTCTTTCTCTCTCTCTTCAAAATTATCGGTTGGTTGATTGTTTTGGCTCATAACAATGCACTAAATAATCAAATCACTTTATTATACATTTTTCGAGAGATGTGTCAAACAATTTTTATTCTATGCTATTTTTCTGCTTTATTTTCTTTCTATTTTTCTATCTCCTATTCTCCAACTTCTTCTGCTTTTTTGCTAACTTTTTGCTTTTTATTTTTCTCCAAACTCCGCAACCTATTTTACTTTTCTTCTTTTGCCACCTTTATAAGCTCTCTGAATAATGGATGACAATTAAACGGTCTACTCAGAAACTCCGGATGAAATTGACATGATACGAAAAACTTGTGCTTTGGAATTTCAAACATCTCCGGAATATGTAATTTTTTTATATCACCCTTGACCTTTGCAAAAGCTGAAAACTTTCCACCGTGTTTCTCGATCGTCTCCATATAATCGCTGTTTATCTCATATCTATGTCTATGACGCTCGGTTGTCTCGTCTGCATCGTAAATTTTTCTCGCCAACGTATTAGGAGAAATTATAGACGTATAAGCACCTAGTCTCATTGTTCCACCAAGATCCGAATCGCGACTTCTCTCTTCTATTTTACCATTATCACACTCCCACGCTTGCATCAAATGCACAACTGGCGTTTTTGTTTCTTTATCAAATTCTGTCGAATTCGCATCTCTAACTCCTACGACATTACGCATAAACTCAATAACCGCAACCTGCATTCCGAGACAAATTCCAAGAAAAGGAATATTATTCTCTCTTGCATATCTGATCACCTCGATCTTACCATCAACACCGTCAAATCCAAAGCCACCGGGGATAATAATACAATCACTTCCATCTATCTGCTCTTTGACGTTTTCTGCTGTAATCTTATGAGTATCTATCCACTTTAACTTTATCTTAACGTCATTAGCAAATCCGGCATGTTTGATAGCTTCAAACAGTGATTTATAACAATCATTCGCATTTGCGTACTTGCCTGCGACACAGACGACAACTTCCTGAGACTTCAATCGACTATTTTTTGTATCATACTCATTCCACTTCAAAAACCTTTCTGTTTGCTCCTCGACATTCGTGATATTAAAATGTTCGAAAATTACACGCGATAGTCCCTGCTTTGCATATATATATGGCAGACAATAGATCTCGCTCACATCTGGTGCTTCCAAGACATTATCTGAACTAACATTGCAAAACATCGCTATTTTTTTCTTATCCTTCTCGCTAATCTTTTGTTTTGTGCGACACATTATAGCATCTGCTACGATGCCAGATTGCATCAACTCTTTAACGCTGTGTTGCGTAGGTTTTGTCTTTATCTCGTCAGTTTGTCCGAGATAAGGCACGAAAGATAGATGCAAGAACATAACATTTTTTCGTCCAACATCAATTGACAGTTGACGAATAGCCTCTAAAAAAGGTTCACTCTCTATATCGCCAACAGTGCCACCAACTTCAATTATATTAAAGTCATAGTCCTCCGCTCCATTCAATATAAATTCTTTTATCAACCCGGTAACGTGAGGAACAACTTGAACCGTCTTACCCAAATAAACTCCCTTTCTCTCTCTCCTCAAGAGTTCTTGATAAATCTTTCCAGATGTTGTCGTACTATAAAAATTTGTCTTAATGCCGGCTATTCTTTCGTAATTCCCAAGATCCAGATCTGCCTCAGTGCCATCGTCCGTAACATACACTTCTCCGTGTTGCATTGGATTCATGGTCCCAGGATCGACATTAAGATACGGATCCATCTTCTTCAAATTAACTTTGAAGCCATATCCTTCCAATATACATCCGGTCGTTGCAGCAACAAGCCCCTTTCCCAGAGAAGATAAAACGCCACCAGTTATAAATATGAACTTTGTTGTCATACATTTCTCACTTACTCCTGAGTATTTGGTAGAACTGCTAATAGTCTGTCTTTTTTAATAGAGTCTATATAGTCAACCATTCTATTGATAGAGAGAATCAATGTGATAAATTGCAAGCAATTTTGATTAATTTTCTATCGTGAAAATATAAACTAACGCATTTGTCGTTAGACTTCATTATTTCTCCGTAAATCATTAGTCAAATAGTTCTATCCAACGCTGAGACGTAAAATAACGCATACTCTAATGATTATATTATCTTGATTGATTATTTTTTCTTATTCAAGTAAGCAACTTCCTTCTCCTCTGCTTCGTTGAAAATACAAATCAATTCCCTTCCCTTTCGAATCGTAAACTGTTGCTCTACTGTATCAACATAAATATATTCACCGCTCTTACGTAAACGAAGTGGTATTTCTTTCGTTTTTTCATTAACGGCACTTATTATTGGTAAATTTTCCATATCAGTAAATTTAAAATACGTCTTAGTTCCATTATCAAACACCATTGTCGGAACAATGTTCTTTCCATCGCCACTATACGTATAATTTGTATTTATAGAACCAGCACTCGCCATCATCTTCTCATTAACAAATGAATTCATGTGCCCTCCTAATGCAACTTGCTTGTTAAGGGCAATCTTCGCAAGCTTCGTCGTCGTTGGCGGAACATCCACATTTATATCTGGATAAAAGAAACGTAAAACATACGTAATCTTGTCGTCCGCATCGCCACTGTCGCTAACAGACTCTATCTCAAGAGAATAAGTTCTCTTGTTGGTCAATATTATCATATTCGTCTTAGCACCAGGATCGGTTGCCTTAATGAATAATTTATGAAGATTGTAATCCAAATTTGTAACTTTCCACGGTCCGTGATCGCCAAAAGCAATCAATTTAACAACCTCACCTTCTTGTAGCTCTATAAGAGACTGATAACCGACAACAAATTTTACCGTATAAATCTCATTCGGATTATACAAAAAAGTCTTTATTCTCGTATCGGTTGGCAATGGAGTCTCCCTCTCCGGTGTCGCAAAAGCAGTTGCACTCAGTATGCAAGTGATACATAATGTTAGAAGTAAACGTAAACCGACTTTTAACATATCTACAACGTTGAAAAGTTAATTGTAGTAAAATAAAGTCAACTATTTTATCGATACCATCGGAGCCATTTCCCACATGATCGCCCATCTATCAATAGATTTGGCTGAATCGACACAAAAACAACAAAATGTCTCTATATCTTATTATCTACGAGATCGTTCTCTGTCTTTCTTGCTAATTTATGCACTCTCTGGCAATATAAAAATATTCCATAGAACCCAATTGGTGACATTATTATATAGAAAAAAATAACATCTATGAAGTTAGTATCCTTGAAATAAAAAGCTGAAAGTAAAATCGTAACCGCGATACACGAAATCGCACTATTTATCAGCAATATCTTACTCATATTATCGGACCTCATATATAGCAACACGTGCATCACCGTAATCGAAAAAATATATATACAAATTATACCAATCATCGTCTAATACAATAAAACATGCATTATGAACCACGAATCTTCTTCAAGAGCTCCGTCAATTCTTTACTATCTTCAAAATTCAAATTCTTCCTATCAAGCGCGTGAACCAAGAAATCGTCGCCATTAATGGCAATAACAAACGTTCCAGGCGTCATTGTTATTAAATTTGCAAATAAAACCTTCTCTTGATTCGTCAACGAAGACGTATTAATCGTCACCGTTCCTGGATCTATACTCAACTTCTCCGAATAGATTATCTTAACCATTTTGATCGTCGAACACACGATATCACGCAACAAAGCATAAACATACTTAAAGAATGCAAACTTTATTACATAAGAATCTGGAGATATTATCTTACATATAACACAAACAACGAATGTTATCATGATAGATATGACTCCACATACAATTATAAACTTGTCATCATTTCCGGAAAATAAAATCCACAAACAAACTAGCAATAAAAAGATCTTTGTATATGCGAAAATCTTTAAATAGAGACGCAATACGTTATTAATAGCAAATTTTGTCACCTTGTTATAATTAAAATTCATACAACTTCACGCAAAACCTTCGTTGCAATCTACTGCACCTCCTCGAATTGTCCGAAGCAACAAACATTATCGCCGTCGACTTTAACTATCCCATTGCCTGTAATTTTTATCTTTCTCTCCTTCTTGTCAGACATGATTCCTATCGTCGTATCGCTCACTTCGAATATAGAATTATAATACTTTGGCAATATGCATATCTCGCCGTCTTTCTTCGTGTTTACTCTCACTCGTTCACACTCTATTCTCAACTCGTTCTCAAATGCGTTATTGATAAAGATAGCAATCATATCACGAGAAAAAGCGTCTACAAAATAAAAGTCAAATATCAATCAAATATCAACTGCAACAGAAATTATTGATATTGGGAAATAAATATTGACGATAAAAGAGCATTTTTGCCCCTTTGCCTTCCATGGCGGGAAAATTTAATTTTAAATTGTCAAGTAAAATTGATTGATTTTTATATAGAAACAATTAGATTTTTGGTGTTTTTTTTTAAGTAAAAGTGTTTATGAACTTTAAGCAAGTAGAAAATACATTTGAAACTCTTAAAAGAGAGTATGGAATAGATAATACATTTTCTATACGATAAAGCAGAAGGAAAAGATAGCTTTAATATTCCGTTTGATAGTATCTTCAAGCGATTAAATATTCAAGTCATCTTTGAAAACAATTTATTAGACAAAGACAGAAAGGCAATTTCAGGCAGAAGTGAGATTGTAGAAAACTCAAAAGGATATTTGTAAATAAAGACGAAAATCCTCAAAGAAAAAAATTCACGTTATGTCATGAACTATACCATGTATTGAATAATCAAAATAGTAATAGAGATGAAAACTTGAATTTTAATGAAATGTGTGCAAATTCATTTGTAGCAGAATTCCTGATGCCAAAAGATATTTTAAGAAGAAAATTTGCAGATTTCAATCAAAGTGTTTGGATGACGGCAGATTATTTCGGGGTTTCTTGGGAAGCTATGGGCTATAGATTGATAAACTGCGGATTGTCAAGATAAATATATGAGCGATAACAATAAATCTATTGAGAGAGAAGTAGAAAACAGTGAGAATGAAGATCTTTTGCAAGAACTAAAGAAAATAGTTTCACAAAGTATTGAAGAAAATACAGATAGCATACAAGACAAAATAATAAGCGGATTAGCGAAAAAAACAGTTTATGTTCTTGTAACAGTTGCATTTTCCACTTTTATAATTTTTGGCGGTTTAACATATTTTATATCAGCAACAAAAGAAAACATTGAATTAAAAGGACAAGTTGAAAGACGTAACATACAACTTGAAAGATGTAACCATGATTTACATAAACAACAGAACAATAATATCAAGTAGTATTAATCTTTTAATCAAAATTCTAAGTCTCTTAGTTAAAATACTAAAACGTTGCACGTTCAGGGCAACAGCAAAAAACCTCTAAATCAATTTTCTTGCAAATAAAATAGGCAACCATTCAATATACAACACACGGAGTGTAGCGTAGCCTGGCTAGCGCATCTGTTTTGGGTACAGAAGGTCGTGAGTTCAAATCTCACCACTCCGACGTTCTTGTGGAAATATTTACAATATTCACAATTTATAACATCAACATCACGTATAAAGTCAAAAAAAACATTTACTGCAAAAATGCAGATCTGCCGCAAAAATAGTTGAGTTATAACGTGCCAATTCTTTGAAAAATAAAATAAAAAAATAAGACACTCTTGAAAAAAAATTTTTCAAATTATGTTTGATAGTGTTTTGTCTAGTAGTTTTATTTTATGAGTAAACCATTCGGTATTGATTTAGGAACGACGTATTCATGTTGCTGTGTCTGGGATAATGGACAACATAGAATCTGTCCAAACGACGAAGGACACTCTACAACTCCTTCCGAGGTTGCTTTCAAAGGCGACGAAGTCATAGTAGGTGATCCTGCCAAGAGACAAAAAGTCGTAAATCCTAAGGGTACTGTTTTCTCTGCAAAAAGGTTGATTGGTCGTAAATTCACAGATAAGGAAATAGAAGACTGGAAAAAAACATCACCTTACGACATTGTCGCGTCCAAAAATGGAGACGCTTGGATAAAAGTCGACGGAAAAGAGTATTCACCAAGTCAAATTGGTGCATTCGTTCTGTCAAAACTAAAATCGGCAGCCGAAAAATTTATCGGAAGTGAGTCCAAGGATGTCGTCATAACCTGTCCTGCCTACTTTAACGACTCACAAAGACAAGCAACAAAAGATGCGGGTAAAATAGCCGGTTTAAATGTGCTAAGAGTCATAAACGAACCTACGGCCGCTGCTCTTGCCTATGGTATAGACAAAAAAGGCAAAGATATGAAGATCGCTGTATTCGATCTAGGTGGTGGAACATTCGATATATCAATTCTCGAAATGGGAGGTGGCGTATTCGAAGTTGTTTCAACGAACGGAGATACGTTTCTAGGAGGTGAAGACTTCGATCAATGCATTCAACAATATTTGATGGACGAGTTCAAAAAACAAAATCCGGGTATCGATTTGTCGAAAGATCCATTAGCTTGTCAAAGACTCAAAGAAACAGCAGAAAAAACAAAAATCGAACTATCTTCTACATTAGAGAGTGAAGTTAATTTGCCATATATAACAGCCGATGCAACGGGACCAAAGCACTTGAACGTAAAGTTAACAAGAGCAAAGTTCGAGGAACTAACTGAAAATTTAATCAAAAGAACTATTGAACCATGCAAGAAAGCATTGGCAGATGCAAAGTTAAAAACGAGCGACATAGATGAAGTATTGCTTGTCGGTGGTATGACAAGAATGCCAGCGGTTCAAAAAGCTGTTAAGGACTTCTTCGGTAAAGAACCTTCAAAAGGTGTAAATCCTGATGAAGCAGTCGCTATCGGAGCTGCGATACAAGCCGCAGTTTTGAAAGGAGATAGCAGTGTAAAAGATATAGTTTTACTCGACGTAACACCATTATCACTCGGTATCGAAACAATGGGTGGTGTTATGACCAAGCTGATAGAAAGAAACACAACAATTCCAACAACAAAGTCGCAAGTGTTCTCAACGGCGGAAGATAATCAAAGTTCTGTTGGAATTAAAATCTATCAAGGTGAACGTCAAATGGCTCGTGATAACAAGCTATTAGGTGAATTTTTGTTAGACGGTATAGCACCTGCACCTCGTGGAATACCACAAATTGAGGTTACATTCGATGTCGATGCAAACGGTATTATGCACGTTTCTGCAAAGGACAAAGGAACTGGAAAAGAGCAAAATATAACAATCAAAAGTTCCGGCGGACTAAGCGATGCTGAAATTGAAAATATGGTCAAAGAAGCAGAAGCTCATGCAGAAAAGGACAAAGAGATGAAGGAACTCGCAGATGCTCGCAACGACGCTGATATGCTTATTTATTCAACTGAGAAGTCTATCAACGAGAATAAGGATAAGATCCCAAGCGATCTAAAAGAAAAAGTCGAGAAAGCAATCAGCGACGTCAAAGACTGTAAGGACGGAGAAGACTTAGAAAAAATCAAAAACGCCGTTGAAAATTTGCGAAATCAAGCAATGGAAATTGGTAAGCTAATTTATCAAAACAACGCCGGAAGCAACGGCGACAGTAGCAACACTGGTAGCGAAGGCGGTGATAATGGCGGTAGCGGTGCCGATGGTGCAAAGGATGCAAACTAATTGGAAATGCAATAATCGAAAATGCAAACTAATTAAACAAATAACCAATTGAATAAATAAACAAAATGAGTGAAAAAATACTTGAAGCATCGGCACATGCTTCAAGTAAAGTAAATTAATATATCAAATTTAGTATATCAAATTATATATCAAACTGAGAAAACTTATAGCAAAAACTTATAGCGAAAAGTTTAAACAAACTCTGTAAATTGTTTTACTTAATAAAGTATTTCACTTATTTGAGTAATGCGTCACAGACTTTCTTAAATTTAGATATAATCTCGTCTTCGTTGCGTATCTTCCCGTCTCTCATTACCGCCTTACCATCGCAAAAAACATCAGTTATACACGAACTATCCGCTGAATATATAATATTCGATTTTAAGTTATTGTTCGGCAAGAGAAATATGTTATTCAAATTAACCAATATAAAGTCAGCTAATTTGCCTTCTTTTATCTCGCCAGCATTAACGCCAAAGAAATCAAAACCGTTTTTTGTAGCTATCTTGTAGATATCGTCGATCCTCACGGCATCTGCCTTGTTAGCTATACTTCTACCAGAAAAAGCCATCGTCTTCATTTCAGATATCATCGATAAAGAATTATTTGAAGAAACTCCGTCCGTTCCTAACGTTATACGCAAACCAGCATCTATCAATTTTTGCGTCTCCATTCGCCCAGAATTAAGCTTAAAATTTGAAGACGGACAGTGTGCAACAGTCGTTTGTTTACTGTGTAAAACATCTATCTCGTCATCATCAAGATGAACGCAGTGTGCTAATATCGTTTTATCGTCTAATACTCCCCAATCATTCATTAGCTCTACCGGACGACAACCGTGCTCTTCCAAGCAATCATTTACTTCTTTTAAAGTCTCGGAAGAATGAATATGTAAATATGTATCTTCTCGTCTTGTTAGTCCTTTCGCAAAAAGAAACATATCTTCTGATGTCGTATATATTGCATGACAACTTAGACCTTTAATAATTCTCGCAGACGGAGATTTCGTCGATAAAAACTTCTCACAAAGCTCTTTCTGCTCTTCTGTTTTCTTCTTATCAAAAAGATCCATTCCGCAATACGTAATAGCACCACGTATTCCCATCTCTTTAATAGCTCTAATGGTTTCCTCAGGAAAAAAATACATATCAGAGAACATCGTCGTTCCACTTTTTATCATTTCTAACATTGCAAAACGAGTCAAATGATATATCATCTCGGGTGTTATTTTTACCTCTCTCGGCCATATTTCCTCCTGCAACCAAGCAAATAAATCTTTATCTTCACCAATTCCACGTAAAAACATCATCGACGCATGAGTATGAGTATTACAAAACGAAGGTAAAATAGCCTTATTACTACAATCTATTATTTCAATTTCAGTATCATTGTCTACGTCATTATCATCCTGTAAATTATGCACATCTATTCTATCAAGAATTTTACTAATTAAATTGCCCTTAATCAAAATATCCTTTTGTTCTCCACTTAGAAAAACATCTTTAAGCAAAATCATCCTGCCAGCAATCGGTTATGGCTATATTCTTATAAAAAACAAGAGATAGAAAAACAATTAATATAACATAAATACAAAAAATAAATTATACTATCTATCAATTTGCACTCTCGACAATTTTACGCCCTTCTATTATGAATAGATAGACTTGATTCTTATTAAGAAAAAATATTAAATCCATCATATAAATATGACATCACGTTGTGATTATAGACTCCTAAGAGGAATGAAAGACTTGTGCGACAATGATGCACGTAAATTTGATTTTATAGTTAAAACAGCGAGCAATCTAGCGGAAGAAATGAATTTTTCTCATCTAACAACACCAATTCTTGAATATTCAAATCTCTTCGACAGAAACTTAGGCAACGAGAGCGATGTAGTGAAAAAAGAACTCTATCGTTTTGAAGATAAGAGCGGAGACGCGGTAGCACTTCGTCCCGAAATGACTGCTGGCGTTTGTAGATACGTAATCGAAAACGGACTATTTCAAGGACCTTTTCCACATAAGTTCTTCTCTTATGGGCCCGTCTTTCGTTATGATAGACCGCAAAAAGGTCGTTATCGACAATTTAATCAATTAAATTTCGAGATCTTTGGACTTAGAGAAAGAGCAGACGAGATATATCAATATCTAATGTTTATACGAAAACTTTTAATAAGCATCGGAATAGACGATGTCGCTATAAAAATAAACTATTTGGGTAGAAAAGATGAAAGAAAAAAATATACAAATGCATTGTATCAATATCTGCAACAATACAAACAAGATCTGTCTGATGATAGTAAAATTCGATTAGAAAAAAACATTCTACGTATACTCGATAGTAAAGACGAAAACGACAAAAATATATTGAAACAAGCACCAAAAATTGAAGACTTCTTGGGCAACGAGAATAAAAAGTTCCTATATTCTTTTCTAGAGAAAAAGAAGGAACAAAATCTGTTTGGAGAAAAAAATAATAGAGATGACCAAAAATGCAATATTCGAATTGACGACAACTTGGTGCGCGGTCTAGACTATTATAGTGGTTTTGTCTTCGAAATAACAACTAACAAACTCGGAGCAACACAAGATGCTATATGCGGTGGCGGGGAATATAACAATCTAATTGAAGAAATGTCCGGAAAAAAACTCACTGCCTTCGGATGGGCTCTCGGAATCGAACGTCTAATGGAGCTAATGGACAACTCAACAATGCCAGACAAAAAACCACTATACTGTCATTTAACAAATAAAAGTCATTTTGTCAACGGAGCACGCAACGAAATCAACTATAACATCGATTTCATCAAGGGACTAAAATGGGCAAATCAAATTAAAGCAGACTTCGTCATTTTCGAAAAAGACGGGGAAATTTTCATAAAAGATCTAAATAGTGGAGAGCAAAAACCGCTTAGTAATAAATAGCAATTAAATAACTTTGTATTTAGATACTTTAAGTTTATTATCATGATAATGAAAGCTGATAGTAGTATTATTGAAAATAATGATACAACAAACGAGCCCACCAAGAACAACAACACCAAGAACGACAATATTAAAAGTCTGCAGGAACAAATTGAAACTTTTAAACAGAAAAACAAAAAATCAAATATAACAAAAACAACAATCGAAAAAAAAAATCTAATGATCGTATACAACGTAGTTGCCGACTTAGCCGGCGGTATAATTACAGCATTCATCTTAAATAAGATCTACTCGTATTTCTTCGTAAAAAATGTCGCCATCTTCGCATTATTGCTTATATTCTGTTCAATTGCCGGGCTATACAACGCAATGCGTCTATATATAAGAAAATAAACTATCGTCTCTTTTCCAAAATTAGAACAATTTCGCTCTTTTCTCTACCTTTTCTTGAATCTATTTTTCCATCAATTTTTCTTTCCTGTTTTCTTTCTTGGCACAAAGAATTTTTCTAAATCTCTCTAAATTATTTTTTAAAATTCGTCGTCTGTCGCCACAAACACGCCCGTCTATGTTTTTATGCAAAGCACTACCAACAACAAATGAAGCTATATTTTTATCCAATAATTCTGTTAGCACCCGTTCGTTTATACCTCCGTCAATCTGTATATCAACCGTATCAACTAAATCAAACTCACGTAGCAACTCGCTTAATTTGTCAATCTTTTCTATCGATTTTTCGATAAACACTTGACCTGACAAACCGGGTTTAACCGACATTATCAATATCTTATTAATCAAAGCCATACAATCTTTCTCCTTCTTTTTGCGACTATTTTCCCTCTCAAATAGAGGTTTCAAAACATCAATCGGAGTATCCGGACTTACAGCAATTCCGGCTTTAATATTACTCTCGCAAGAATGAATTTTATCTAAAATCTCGATACACTCATCAATATCGCCAATATTATTTGCACCCGTCGCTTCATAGTGAAAAGTAATCTCATCCGAACACTTCGCAAACATTTCAATCTTACTTAGCGGATCAACGATCATCAAATGCGTATCTATTGCAATATCAGGGTTATCATTCTTTATCTGATTTATAAAATCTGCTCCAATCGTAATCTGTCTAACAAATGCACCGTCCATAACGTCCGCATGTATTGTTTTAATACCACCTTTTTTTAGAAGATCTAACTGATCTTGTAGATGTAAATAATCAAAACAAATTACAGATGGCATAATTCTCAACATTTCGTCGACACAATGTAGATTGTTTACATGCACTATCTCTTTTATATGTTTCATTTGTCTATAACTCAATTATATAGCAAAGATGTCGCGTAAATCACTCTGGAACTGTTATCACGGCACCATCCATGTCTTTTGTTATCAACATCTGACACGCAAGACGTGAATTCGGCTGAACGTTAAAAACAATATCGAGAACATTTTTTTCATCGTCAGAAACTTTGTCGCTAGAAATATCGCCAATCCTCTTCAATGTCTCTTGATCTACATAGACATGGCATGTGCCACACGCACAAGCACCATCACAAGCACCAATAACGTCAATTGAATTTGCCTTTATAACGTCAAGCAAAGTCTGTCCCACCTCAGCATCAACTTCAACCTTTGCTTTGTCTTTTTGAATAAAAGTTATTCTCACTTTCTCACCCATATAAATCAAAATGCAAAAAACGCTTGAAAAATATATTTTCTAAAGTTCTTCTCTAAAAAGAAAATAATATTCAATTTATTTTGATATCAATGGTTATGAAAAACAATATGTTATTCGTGAGAAAAGAAATTTTATTATCTCTATTAATGTTTTTTTTCGCTTCTTTTAGTATCACAGCGTCAGCCGATGATATAAAAGGGTATCCTGTCACAAAAGGAACGGAACATAAAAAAGCAATTGCAATAAATTGCTACGATGACACAAATAATGTGGCAGATCAATCGCTTTGCGATAGATATTCAATACTAAAAAATACAAGTTGTGAGGCAATAGAAAGCACGCTTTCAAGAAACGAGCCAATGTACATGTGCAACGCGGCTGGCGAAATGTATTGCATGAAAGACACTGATTGTCAAGTCTTAGGAAAGAATACATGCGTAATAAGCAAAGGGAGTTCGAAAAAGTTCGAAGATCAATTTACAGACGATGACAAAGACGAGCAAATGGAAAAAGAAACGGATCACGTCGGTATTTGTGTATCACTTGGTGGTACAAGTGAAAGTAACGCTTTCGGTCAGGCAATATGTAATGCAATAAAAATAATAACAGGTAGTGTCGGTCGTGCAATATCAGGGGTCGCCTTTATAGTTCTTGGTATAATGTTCTTCTTTGGAAAAGTAACGTGGGGATTGGTGCTCGCTATTGTATGTGGTATGGCCGCAATATTTGGTTACGACTCTATCGTGACAGTTATAACCGGAAAACCTTTCCGTTGTAATTAATTGCTAAATTAATCGCAACTATATGATCATAATCACGACTAACTGCTATTATGTCGTTTCGTCGTTTCATATTAACTATAACATCGTCTTAATCCTTAAGTAAATTATTCACGAGATTATTCATAAGAATGCAACGAGCGATAAACGTCGACCGGATGTCATCCGCTTCGAATAAAAGATAATAAAGAAGTTTTCATAAAGAAGTTCTCTTTTGCCTTCCATAAAGTTTTAACATCGCTCACTATATGACGTAATAAAAAAATGCAATATGCAAAAAGAAGAACATCAAAATATAAAAAAAACAACAAAGCAAAAACTTTCAACCCTCACGAAGATAAAAATGAAATATTTCCTACGCAGAGCTTTCTCTACACTGAATCCGTCTATAAAACTACAATGGAATTGGCATCTTGACTATCTGTGTGATATTCTCGAAGAAGTCGAAAATGGAAAAATAAAGCGTTTATTAATAAATATTCCACCAAGATACCTAAAATCAATCGTTTGTAGCGTTTCGTTTCCCGCTTGGATCCTCGGTAAAGATCCGACAAAACGTATAATAGTCGCAAGCTATTCAAAAATATTAGCAACAAAACACTCGACAGATACAAGACAAATCATGCAATCAAAATGGTATAAAAAAGCCTTTCCAAATACAATAATATCAAACGGAATGAATGAAAAAAACAAATTTTGCACAACAGCAAATGGCTTTCGTTTCGCTACGTCTGTAAATGGAACACTAACAGGAGAAGGTGGAGATATTCTAATCATCGACGATCCGCACAATCCGGTCGGAATCTACAACAAAGCAAATCGTAAAAAAACGATCAATTGGTTCACCGGAGTGTTCTCGTCGAGATTGAATAACAAAAATAATGGCTCAATAATCGTCGTAATGCAACGACTTCATATGGAGGATCTGAGCGGATATATTCTATCTAATGACAAAAATAACGATTGGTTTTGCGTCTGCCTACCGTCAATCACAGAACAAGAGCAAAAATACTATTTATTTGATAAACTATACAAAATACGTAAACCCGGGGACATTTTACATCCGTCAATGGAAGGAGAAAAAATTCTAAATACTATTCGTAAGGACCTAGGAGAATATAACTTTGAAGCTCAATATCAACAATCGCCAGTCGCATTAGAAGGTAATATGATTAAAAAAAGCTGGCTAAAATACTTCGATATCACAGAACTAAAAAATCTATTTAACAATAAAATCGCATTCAACTACTACATCAGCATAGACTGTGCCTCTGGTCTCGGAACAGAGAACGACTTCACGGCAATATCTATTTTTACAATAAAAGACAATAAATTCTACCTATACAATATGTATAGACTAAAAATCCCATATCCAGAATTAAAAAATAAAATCCTCGAACTAATCGAGAAATACAAACCAATTGCAGTCCTAATAGAAGATAAATCAAACGGCTCTTCAATGATACAAGATCTGCAAGTCGACAATAACAATATAATAGCTATCAAACCCACCAAGTCAAAAGAATGTAGAGTAAACGATATATTAACTATTCTCGAAGCTGGTAGTCTATTCATAGCAAAAGAACAACCTTGGACGCAAGAACTAGAAGTAGAGCTACTATCCTTCCCGGCATGCAAACACGACGATCAAGTCGATAGCATTTCACAGTTTATAAACTGGTATAATTTCGGCAAAAAAACAACTCAATTTGAACCAAAAATTAGAAAAATATAGTCAAAATACTAAAAGTAAGAAAACTTAGCAAAAATAGTATCAAATCTCAAACAGGACTTGAATCAAGTATTCAAAGTAATATCAATGTTGATAACAAAACACAATCGAATACATATTATTATAATAATAAAACAACGATCTCTTCGAGAAATAAGCAAGTAAAGCAAAAGCACTCAACGTCGTTTTTATATATTACGTTAATTTACACTAAAAGTCGTTGAAAATAAAATCAATATCTCCAAAAAAGAAATAGTAAAACATGTCAATAGATATCAAGTATAACCCACAAGAAAATGAACCAAAAGAACAAGAATTGTGGTTCAAAAAAAATAAAGAAGATAATAAAAAAGGTATATACGAATGGGACGAAACCTTACCAAAAAAACTAGATTTCATAATAGATACGCCACCGCCAACTGTATCTGGTTTTTTACACATGGGACACGTATTTTCATACTGTCAAACCGACTTCGTTGCACGCTATCAACGAATGATAGGTAAAAACGTATTTTATCCAATAGGATTCGACGACAATGGTCTTCCAACGGAACGTCTTGTCGAAAAAACAAACAACGTAAAAGGCTCTTGGATGAATAAACAAGGCAAAAAAGATGAGTTCATAAAAATGTGCTACGACGTCGTCGATAACGCAGAAAGAGAATTTGAAAAATTATTCAAAACATTAGGTATCTCATACGATTGGAGACAAAAATATCAAACTATCGCGCCAACAACAAAAGAATATATTTGGAAAACATTTGAAACATTCAAAAAAGCAGGACTTGCAGAACAAAGAACGGGACCGGTTTACTGGGATGTCGTCGATCAAACTGCATTGGCACAGTCTATAATCGAAGATAAAGAAGTTGATGGTGCGGAACATTATTTAATTTGGAATGTTTTTGATGCAAAAGATAGTGAAAAATCAATAGAACAAGTTGAAATAATGACAACAAGACCGGAGCTTTTACCTGCTTGTGTTGCAGTATTTTATAATCCAGAAGATCCAAGATTTGCACATTTAAAAGGAAAATATATTCAATTTTCAAATATTACAGAAAAAGTACCTTGTCTGCCAGACGAAGCAGTGCGAATTGATAAAGGAACAGGTCTTGTAATGTGTTGCACCTATGGTGATTGGCAGGACGTTGAGTGGGTGAAAAAATATAATTTGAAAAGCAAAATTATTGTAAATAAAGAAGGTAGATTTCGCAAAGAACAAACATTATTTGAAAAAGATTTTTATCAACAGAATGAAAAAGGACAATATCCAAAAGCAAAAGAGGCAAGAAAATATATTTTAGATTATATACAAAAACAAGAACAAGAAAACAATGTAAAATTGATAAAAGAAATAAAACCAATAAAACACATTGTAAAAGTTGGTGAAAGATCAAAAGAGCCAGTTGAGATTATTGAAAGCATACAATGGTATGTAAAAGATATTCAATTTAGAGAGGATTCGTTGTACTTAGCAAACCTGTTAGAGTTTCATCCGGCACATTTCAAAAATCGTTTAATTCAATGGATTGGGGGATTAAATCAAGATTGGTGTATTTCAAGAGATAGGTTTTTTGGGATTGAGATACCTTTTGATTATAATGGTTTTGAAGAATTAAAAGAAGATTTAATAGAAGAATATGAAGATTGTGAAAATTTTATTGAAGAGTATTGTAATTTACAAATAGAAGACATAGAACATCCATTTCATTATCTTGAAGGTTGTTATACAAATGGAATATTAGATGATTATACAACACAATATAAAGAATATAATAAAGAATGGAAAGAAAAATATGAAAAAATAGAAGAAAAATATGCTGAAAAAGAAAATTATAATGATATTAAAAACGAAATTGATGAATTTATAGAGTTAAATACATTAAACCAAGTTTTTGACACATGGTTTACAAGTTCATCAAGTCCTTTTATATCAACAAAAATAAGGGAAGACGGCAGGTTAGTTCCAACGTCTTTAAGACCACAAGCACACGAAATAATCAGAACTTGGACTTTTACAACATTATTAAAAACATATTTAATGAAATTGTGCGAAAATGATAATAAATTATTAAATGAAAGGGCAAAATGGCTGAAAAAAGGCAAAACAGCAACAAGTTGGTTTGAAGAGCTTGGCGTTGAATTTTGTAAAAACAACTTTTTGCCTTGGAAAGATGTAATGCTTTCTGGTTGGTGTCTGGCAAAAGATGGAAATAAAATGTCAAAGAGTGCTGGAAATGTAATTACTCCAACCTCTTTAATAGAGGAGAAGGGCAGTGATATTGTTCGCTATTGGTCGGCAAGTTGCAGTTTAGGCGTTGATACGGCATTTAATGAGACAAAATTTTTAGACGGAAAAAAGCTAATCAATAAATTAATCAATTCAACAAAATTTGCCGTATCGCACTTCGAAAAAAAAGAACTGCAAAATTTCATAATCAAAGAAACCAACGAAAATGGCACGACGTTCGCAATGGTATTAGATAAAAAAGAAGGGGGTAAAAAGAACAATAAACAGGAACTACACTTCAAAGATTTAATAAATAAAACAACAGATAAATGGATAATTTCCCGTCTGCAATCGGTAATAGAAGAGTACAAAAAATCATTCAATGAGTTCGAATATTCACAAGCAAAATACGTCGTTGAACGTTTCTTCTGGGATGAATTTTGCGATAATTATCTAGAAATTTGCAAAGCAAGAGCCTATAACGAAGACGAATCGGCACTTATCACTCTGAGAATAATGACAGAAGCCTTTCTGTTACTGTTCGCACCGTTCATACCGCACGTAACTAGCACGATATATCGTGAAATTTTCGGCAACGAAGTCCACGAACGTGGCATGCTCAACAAATTCATCTGTTGCATTCAACAAGAATATGATTCTTGCAATGATTCTCTCGTAAAAGCAACACAAAAAACGCAAAAAATCGCACTAGAAATAATAAATTTCATTCGTCAAAAAAAAGCAGAAATGAAGATTTCAATTAAAGCCCCAATCAAAAAACTCATTATTCCAAATAAGTTGCTAGATGACTGCTATAATAGCAATGTCAGCATTAACAAGAATGGCAAATGCTTGCAAAAAAGTAAAGTAAAAGCTGATAAAAAATCAAACAGCTTAGATGACTTACTTGAAAAAGATAAGGAGATGAAAGATCTGTTCGAAGATGTAAAATCAATGTTAAGTATCGAAGAAATCTGTTGTGGCGATACATTTGATATTATGTTATAATACTATCATATAATGGTAGTAATTGGTAGCAATAATCACCCCACCCACACTCATAATCATAAGGGTATAATGGTATTGTCATTTCAGCAACTTCTTTTCAGCAATTCTATATATCTCCGTCAAATGTTAAAGACATATATTTGTATACATGATAGATATAAACTATATATATATATATCATATATTGCTTGACAATTACGTAAATAAACGAATTCAACTATTCGTTGAATTTTTGACGAGCAAAAACTTTCCTAACAAATGCTTTATATTTATACTAATAGCATCGCTATGCAGTATTGCTACCTACAACTCTATAACAATCGAGACAAATGTAAAATCAGATAGATCGCACAAAAAAACATCGAATAAGCTAGATGCAACAAACGTAGCAAAAAAGAATAAGAATAATAAGAACAATACTAAAAGAACAAAAATTCTACAAAATAAATATGGAAAAACCGTATAATAATCAATTATATAATAATGACTATAGCCAGCACGTATATATTTTACTTATGTATCGCCTTACCAAAAGCATCTAATATCGCCTCTGGTATCATCTCGCTTACGGTCGGGTGTGCAAAAATAGTAGCATCTAAATCTTCCGGCAACAACTCGGCACATTTACCAACGCACAAAGAGTGAATCATCTCAGCCATATTCGAGCCAAACATATGAGCCCCTATCAACTCATGCGTTTTCTCGTCAAACAAAACCTTAACAAAATTATCCAGCTCATTTGAAGCAATGGACTTGCCATTACCAACGCCAGAAAACGTTCCAACCTTATACTTTATCCCCTTCTCCTTCGCTTTCTCCTCTGTGAGCCCTATACTCGCAATTTGTGGAAACGAATAAATACATCCAGGAATATTATTCTTATTCATCGGAACCGGAATCGCACTACACTCAATCTTTTTCTCCACAATCGCTATCGAATCAGCAACAATGATCCCCTCGCGTGAAGCTTTATGAGCCAGCCAAGGTCCATAAGTCACATCTCCGATCGCATAAATATTACTTACGTTCGTCTTGCACTTATCGTCAGTTTTAATACAACCTTTATCAAGTAAAACACCGGTTTTTTCAAGACCAAAGTTCGTTGTATTTGGTATAACTCCAACTGATAAAATTAACTTATCACATATCAGCTTTTCTTTTTTATTATTTTCTTCATACAAGAGCTCGATCTGTCTGCTACCCATCTTCTTATTAGATAAGACCTTCACGCTCGTATGAATGTCTATTCCATTCTTCGTAAAGGTCGTTCGTGCCTTCTTACGAATTTCAGCATCTTCCGTCATTAAAATATCAACACCAGACTGTAAAACATGAACCTTAGAGCCAATTGCATTATAGAACGATGCAAATTCTATACCTATAACACCACCACCAATAATCACGACCTCCTTCGGTAAAACTTTTGGCGTCATTGCACCACGATACGTGCTTATTAAATCCTCATCGACATCATAACCATCTAAAATCCTTGGAGAAGCACCTGTTGCAATAACAAAATACTTAGCTTGTATTGTCTCAATCTTGCCGTCACTAGTCTTTACTTCGAGTGTATTCTTTTTTTTAAAAACACCATAGCCTTTGACAAGTTGAACCTTGTTTTTTTTAAAGAGCATTTCAACCCCGCCGGTCAGCTTCTTGACAACGTTTCTCGAATATTCAACGATCTTTGCTATATCAATCTTTTCAACTTTCAAATTAACACCAAATTGTGAACCCTCTTTCGCTACATTCAAACTATCAGCACAATGCA
>CALCWF010000190.1 GCA_937906355.1 uncultured Rickettsiales bacterium | reverse complement strand
TCTCATCAACATATCCAAACAAAACATTCAAATCATTTTTTTCACAACCAAGTTCTTCCGCTGTAAATGGCATAATATAATTTCTACTTGATTTGTTTGAAAATCCATTACCTTTATAATATAAAGAGAACATGATACTATCACTGAAAAGTTCTTTCGGTATATTTTCTACTTCTCCTTTATAAACATATTCGTTTATTTCGAAATACTTGCAATGTGTATTGAAGTTAATACCTTTGGATAATAAACAATATTTCAAGTTATCTATTGTTATTTTTTTCAATTCATTCTTTGTTTTAGTATTTATAAGATTTATACAATTAGATAGATAAACATAATTTCCAAGAGAGAGAGAGAGAGAGAAGGATTTTATATGACCATTTATATCATCTAATAAACTTGGTTTTTGAATATAGGTATAAGTTTTTATAAAATCGAATGTATCAAGTTTTTCTCTAAATTCATATCTGTCAAATGGTAGATTATTTTTGTCAATTGTTTTTCCTTTATGTTTATCAAAAATTACTTGTGAAATTGGTCCATCTGTTAACAAAAAAGTATTCTTTTTTGTACTCATTATATGAGAAACAACATTATATTCTGCGTTAATATAATTATCTATTTCATCATACCAAAATGAATTTGTATTATAATAAAACACAATCGTCTCTGGTTTCAACTTGCAGACTTTGTTGAAAAATGTGATTGCTGTGTTTTCTCCACCTCTTCTTTGATAAGGTGGGTTCATTATAACCATTAGTTTTTTGCCTTCCTGTTCTACTATTTTGTCTATTGTCAAATCTTGTCCCTTGTATTTGAAAGTTGGTTCTTTATTATCTGCTAAATAGTCAAAAGTTCTTACATTTTCAAACCCTTTACTTTTGCATCTATCAACATCCATTTGTTCTAATGTTGAAAGGTAGCAATAATTTTTAATATAATCTTCTGGAAAGTCATCTTGAAGATTTCCAACACCACAACAAGGATCGAAAACAATATATTCATCTTGCCAATTCTCTCCATAATATTTATTTAAAAATTCATTTTGTTTTTTAACAAAACAATAATGTGTATATTCTGCCCCGCTTGTTCTTCTATAAGCATCTGTAAAAAGTATATTTATATGTTCGTGAATTTCCTTAAAATCGTTGCTGTGTGGTGGTCGTAAATAAGTTTTCCAAAATTGTTTATATTGTTTTATATTCTTAATTTCATAATAATTTATAGTTCCTTTTGTTGGTTCGTATTCTATTTTTGTTGGTTCATCATTATCTGGAGAAAGTTTATATTTTGATAAGTCCATTTTATCAGTTATAATTTTTACTGATTGCTCCATTCCGAGTTCATTTATAATTTTCTTTTCATAACTTGTCCCTTTTATCAAATCAGTAATGAATAAATATACTTGTTTCTTTTCATTTTCAGGTTCTGGATTAAACTTTACTCTTTGTTTCCAGTATTCAAAAACAAGTTTAACATTTTTTAATGTAATTTGTATATTTGTCTCTTCATTGTTGTATAGATGTTTGTAAAACTCTTTTATTTCTTCGTTTTTGTATGTTGTAATTTTCCCAATCAATCTTCCATTTATATTTTCAACGGCAAAATCTGTTGGCTGACTTGGTGTTTCACTTCTCCAATTTATATCATTATTTCCCATTACAGAATTATCATCCCAAGTTATGTAGTGTAAAATATCATTGCCTTCCAAATCAACATAAGCAACAGCAACTTTGTTGATAATTCCGTAAAAATCCTCTTGTTTTCTATTTGTTAAAATTATTTGTGCTATTGCCTTTCTTAATTCTTTATCTTGAAATTCTCCTTGTAGATTTAGATTTTCATCAGATATTTCACCTTGTGCTTTCGTCTCGATGTAGAGCAAAGGATTTTTGTTTTTATCAAACAAACACATATCGACTTTGCTATGTTCGTCTACTACTTGTCCTATTTGTGCTTTATTATCAAAATATTTTTTATTAAATCTTTTTATAACTTCTTCTTCGCCTAAATATGACATAGTTTTTATTCTTACATAAACCTTGATGACTACTTAGAATCGTTTCTAAATGTCAAATTATAATAAAGTATATAAAGATAGACAATAAAAATAGACTTTTAAATAAAATCGTTATTGCTACATTGTTTTAGGTATAGAGTTTTAGATATAGAAACGTGAAGAAAGAAAAGCTTATCATAGCGAACTGGAAAATGTACGGAACCTATGATTTTACTATCGAATATTTCAAGTCGTTATGCGATCTATTGTTAGACGAAAATATAAAGATCATAGTCTGTCCTCCTTTGCAATTTGCAAATCTTGGACGTCGAATTTTATTCGAACACGACAATACGCAAATCACGATCGGAGCACAAAACGTATCACATCTAACGGAGGTAGCGTCAACCGGCGAGGTGAGCGTCGAAATGCTTGAAGAATGCGACACGAAAGCGGTAATCGTAGGTCATTCCGAGAGACGTGCAATTTGTGATAATGACGAGTATATAAATAAGAAAATTAAAAACCTACAATCATCTTCTATTTGCCCTATTTTGTGTATCGGAGAGAATGCGGATATTCGTAAATCTGGCGATACGGAAGTCTTCTTAGAAAATCAAATAAAAACAGCGTTAAAAGACATAAAGAAACTAGAAAATCTAGTAGTTGCATATGAACCTATTTGGGCGATAGGAACCGGTAAAACGCCAACACAAGACGATATTTCTTCAATTGCAAAATTTATAACAAAAACGGTTAACTCGTTGTGTGATGTAAGAACCTTGAACGTCGTATACGGTGGCTCTGTTAACGATAAAAATCTACACGAAATGCTATCAAACAAAGATATCTCTGGCGTCTTGATAGGCAGTTTTAGTCTAAAAACGAAGGAGTTCTGTCAAGCACTTGAAAATATAAAAATATAAAATTGCATATATAAAAATTGCATATATAAATATGTATTTTAATGTCTTAACGCAAAGTGCGTAAATGTATTGAAACAACGTATAGATAACTGATTTTATGAATATTGTTATTAACGAGAATTACGAAACGGATGGAGATAAAAATGCTTGGCTTTGCTTCGAAAATAACAAAAAAATAGCAGTGAAAGCTGTAGGCAGAACGGGAACTTTTTCAGGATATTTGACGTTCGTTGACGGAAACTTTTTCGTATCAGAACTGCATGAAAATAGCGACGAAAGACAGATATTTGTCACAGATAACGTAAATATAACAATCGGCGAACTACAAAAGAATAAGCACATTATCTGTATGGCAGAAAATTTCAATGATATTAAAAATAACGAAAAATCTGATTCAATTTTAAAAAACGCAACTTTCGTCACAGATTTTCAACCTGAATTAATATCGTGCTTGCTAGATGATAGCAATGAATATAAAACGTTTAATAACATTAAATGCATACTGCACTTTCCTTCAAATGAAGAAAAAAATGACAAAGATATTTTTGAAAAAATTAACAGCAAAATATCAAATATGCCGGATCATTTTTACGATATAGATTTTCTTAAGGAGCACAAACAACATCTACCACATAATATTGCGGAAATGAAACCAGACAAGAACAATAATTTCGATAAACTAGATATACTGAATAATACTAAAAATAGATGTAAAATTGCAGTCATTGACTTTGGAATATCTTCAATAATGAAAAAAATACTCCAAAAATACTTCACAGTAACAATATTACCATACGAAGAAACATGCGAAAGAATCGGATATTTGTATTACGACAATAAGATTGATGGCGTCGTGATATCGGACTCGATGAGCGATACCAAGTTCGTCAAAGACGAGGTTAAACGCGAAATACTAAAACTAATAAACAATGACGCTCCTTTGCTAGGAATTGAGTTCGGTTCACTACTTATCGCAGAATTACTCGACTCTGAAACGCAAAATCAAAACACGTGTTTTCACTATAACAATTTTTGTATCAAAAATTTCGACAATAAAGTGCTAAAAGTTAGTCGACAATACTATAAACAAATCACAAAACTATCAACTCAACTGAAAACTGAATATCTCGACGGGAAAGCAAACATTGTCGGCTTTCGTTGCTACGAGAAAAATATACTAGGATACAATTTCTCATTTTGCGAAGATAATCCCGATACGGCGTATTTGTTGAATGAATTTTTCAAAATAATGAAACACAAAAATAAGTTGTAAACATGTTAGACTCTTTTTTATTGAGAAATACATAATATAGTTATCTAACATAATATAGTTATCTACGCTATTACGTTATGCCTAATAAAAACGGAACATTGAATGAAATGAGAAAAGAACAAATATCAGATATCCCGACGCATATTGCGTTCATTCTTGACGGGAATAGAAGATGGGCAAAAAAAAACAATCTATCAATCAATAAAGGTCACGAGGAAGGTGCTAGAAATATAAAAAATCTATGCAATTGGTGTATAAAGCACAATATAAAATATCTAACGCTATATTGTCTATCGACGGAAAATCTAGGAAGACAACCAAAAGAACTAAAATTCCTATATTCTTGTATAAGTACGTATCTATCAAAAGATAAAATTATCGAGTATAGCAAAGATCACGTGAATATACGTGTTCTCGGCAATAAAGATCTATTCGCTGACGAAATTAAAGAAAAAATAACACAAGCTAATGCATCAATATGCAAAGACGCAAAATTACAACTCCAATTGTGTATCGGATACGGCGGTAGAAACGAAATAACGGAAGCCGTCAATAAACTCATCATAGACGTATTGAACGAGGAAGACAACGAAAAAGATACTTGCAGTAAGAATAAACATAAAATTACAGAGCAAATATTCGAACAATATCTATATTCGTCAAACATTCCAGACGTAGATTTGCTAATTCGCACCGGTGGCGACCAAAGAATCAGCAACTTTCTCCTGTGGAAAATTAGCTACGCAGAATTATATTTCTGTGAAAAATTCTGGCCCGAGTTTTGCGAGGAGGATTTTTTACTTGCTTTATATAACTATCAGAGTAGGCGTAGAAGATATGGTAAGTAAGGAAAAGATTTTATCTGTGTGCAAAAATATACTTACTTTTGTAAAAAAAGGCAACGAAACGTTTCGTCGTCTTACAGACAAAATAACTCTCTATTTTGAAAATATGGATACAGAGCACAAAAGACGTATTACTACCGGAATTATCTTTGCAGTTACGTTCTTGATAATCGTTTTTTGCGGTGGCGTTGTATATATGCTTACAATCTTTGCAATATGCTGTTTAATGATCTACGAGCTAATAAAAATTATCACCAATATTGAAAAAACGAACAACAAAATGTTCGTCTCTTTACGTAAATTTGGCATCTCATATATAGTAATTTGCTGTTTTTCGCTAATTTTAATCAGAGAATCGTCGCAAGGTATTAAAGTGACATTCTGGATGTTTTCAGTTGTATGGACGGTCGACACGATGGCTTATCTGTTTGGAAAGAGATATGGTAAAGTGCAACTAGCGCCAAAAATTAGCCCGAAAAAAACATACGAAGGAGCCATTGTTGGTTCTACGTGTGGAATTTTTATATCGATTGTTTTATATAAAATGATGCATGTGTATAACGCAGATACGCTAACTTTTCAAAGTTTTATTGTTTTAACCTTGGTCGTTGTTATATTAGCACAATTAGGAGATCTGTCCGAGTCCTACATCAAGCGTCAATGTTGTGTTAAAGATTCTGGTACTATTTTACCGGGACACGGAGGACTATTTGATAGATTTGATAGCCTATTGTTTGTTGCACCGATAGTATTTATAGTTTTATTTTTAAATGGTGGAGTTTTATTCTGAAATAATCGTTAGAGCTGTGGTATTTTTCTACGCACTATGGATCGGTGGAGTCGCAACGACGATATACGATCGCATACCAAACGATATACCAATAGGACCGACGCATAGACCGAAATGCAATTATTGTAATCAAGAGATCAGACCCAAGTATTTCTTTCCAATCATTGGATACTTTCTTAGTGGCAGAAAGTGCGTCCATTGTGGAACAAAGATACCTGTTATTTATCTAATAATAGAACTCTCGATTCTTGCATACATAATGCTTTTATCGATGACATTTTCCGTTTTTAATGAAAAATTTATCTCGAAATCATTATATGGCTCCTTTTTAATTGTCTTAGCGTTTATTTACAAGACAAATAAGCAACTAAAAATTCGTTTAGTATGGATGCTTGTTGCTTTTATTCTTGCTTACAGAGGATACAACAATACTCTACCAGATATCGTCGATCTCTTTGTTAGTTGTGTGATAGTATATATAATCTTCTTTTTGTTGAAAAAAGATATACAAATTACCGACCAAGAGTATAAAATATGCGTCATTCTGATTGCATCTTTTGGCATAGTTGCTAGTTATATTTTTGCACTTATTTTTCTTACTTATAAGGTCGTAGGCTCGCTACCATTACTCAATAAATATATCAAAAAGTATAAAATCGATAGTAGTAGCATAGTAATTGCGACAATTTTCACCGGTATAGCACTGAGCTTTTTTTAAATATTTCAAAAATAAGCTATCACGAGTTCATTACTAAATCTATTTTGATAGCGAAGAAGATATAGCTCGAATAATAAATAATAAATAAACTTTTGTAAAATGTTGCAAAATAAAAGATATCAATCTTTTATCCTCATCGAAAACTGTTAACAGTATGAGTAGCAACGAACATTATTCAATAGGTTTAGTCGCAAAAATGCTAGACTTGCCATCACATACTATACGCTTTTGGACGCAAACATTTAATCATATAGAAGTTATAAAAATTAACGGTCGGAGATATTATGACGATAAAGCGGTTAACGAGTTAAAAAAAATTAAAGAATTACTACATAGTAAAGGAATGAAAATCGAAGGAATAAAACAATTATTAAGATACAACAAGATCGACGCGACGAAGATGGAAGGCGCTTTTGTGTCTACATGCGTATCCGACATAGAACAGGCAATAGAAACAATCGATCGTGCAATAGAGGAGTTAGCTGATTGAAATAATCTGTGAAGAAGATGTTTGACATATCTCAACACGACTAATCGTCTTGATTATTTGACTTTTACATTGAAAAGATAAAATCTACTGTGATTCTATTTGTTGCTATGTCTATCTTGAAGATTGTTAAATATCCAAATAAGCTATTACAACAAAAATCGGAAATCGTATCGATATTTGATGGAAAATTGAAAAAATTAATAAACGATATGTTTGATACGATGAATGCATGCAATGGAATAGGACTTGCTGGCGTTCAAATTGGCGTATTAAAGCGAATACTGGTAATCGACATAGACAACGAGGAACAAAAGTTCAAATCGGAGGTTATAAATCCAAAAATTTTAAGTTTCTCCAACGATCAAAGTATAATGGAAGAAGGTTGCTTGTCCGTCGTCGATAGCACGTATAACGTCGAAAGACCAAATCGAATAACAGTTGAATTTACAAAGTTCGATGGAAGTAAAACAAAAATCGATGCATGCGGTCTACTTGCAAAGTGTTTCCAGCACGAAATAGACCATTTGAACGGTATAACAATAGTAGACAGAGGGACAAAAATTGGCAACTGAATATAGCAAGCCTTACTGTCGACCTCTCACTATCATATACAAATATACATTTTAATAAAATAAATTTCCATTTAATAACAAATATATTATAATTACAAATGAAGTAAGAAAGATGGACAATCTGCGACAATGCGACATAAATACATTCTTAATAGCACTACGTGCGGGGAAGGTATCTGGCGAAGATTTTCTATATAGGCTCAAAAAAGGAAACAAATTGTTTAACCATATACGAAAGCATACACTTGTTATAGTAAGCTATCCGGACGAGTACGGACAAAAAAAATGTATTTCCATCGGTAAGAACGATTTGTCGAATTTAACAAATATAATAAAGAAAGCGAAAACTCAATTATCTGACCCTGTTAAAATACTATGCAATACACATGGTACGTCTAAATACAGGCAAACAAAAATGTTAAATCATATTAGCGATAATGAATATGATATTTGCATAATAAATACAAACAATCCTAAGGGGCTGTATCCAGTATCAAGATTGGATTGTGCCACGCGAAGAGCAAAAAAAGAGACGAAAGTATTGAATGAAACCTTAGCGGTGCTCAAAGATAATAAAAAGGAGATATCGTTTCGTGGCTCTAGTTTAGGAAATCCTTTTACTTTTAACCAATTAAAATTCCTTAATAAGTCATTATTAAATGACAATGATAAAGTTAAGATAATTATCGTAGGAGTTCCAGCCTTTGGACCATTAATAGCACACGTAAGAAGTAATACAACGCAACTATTTATTGACGCAATTAGCGACGACCGTCTATATAGCAAAATAGACAGTATTAAAATCGAAAAAGCATCACGGTTATTTCACCCGCACTATGCAACAAGATTATTTTTAAATAAAATTTGCAAATACTTCGCAAACAACGAAGAACTAACAATTCAGGATTTTGAAAAGTTCGTCAAGAAAATCGAAGTAAGCGACGTATTCAAAAAAACGTGGAAGAAAGCTATCGACAGGACGATAAAATACAAACAAGCCAAAACGGACGAGGAAAGAATACAATTAACAGTTCTAGAGGGAGACGAAAAAAACAAATATGTCGCAACCATTGTTCTTCTGTGTATATCGATAATCGGACTTCTCGCACTAGTCCAAAATGATAAAATAAAGAAACATTTCAAGAGAAAGCAAAAAGCTATGAATGAAATTCATAGTAAAACGCTAAAAATGAAACACGACACATTTGATGGGCAAAATGAAATTGATAATAGCCAGCCACAAATAAATAATGACGTAATTAACGATTTCGATAAGCGAACTCCTCTACCTGTATATAGTTAGCATTAAAATTACAAACATAAATAGATCTATTATGATTCATTAATATGATATATTAAAGATAGGTTTTAATATATTAAGTTTAATAATTAAAAATAAAAAATAGAATTATAAAAAAATAAATCTTTTTTCCCCTCCCCCCTTGAAAAAAAATTGACAGAATTATTTAAATGAATGTTAAGATTGTTTTGTTTTAGTTTGTTTTATGACAGCAAAAGTAGTTATACGTGGTTCGGATGCAAGAAAGGAATTACTTCGTGGCATGGACGTTTTAGCTGATGCAGTTGCATCGACGCTAGGTCCAAAGGGTAGAAATGTCGTGATAGACAGATCATACGGATCGCCACGCATAACAAAAGACGGCGTATCAGTTGCAAAGGAAATCGAACTGAGTAATAAAGCACAAAATCTCGGTGTTTCAATGATAAAGGAAGTCGCAAACAAGACAAACGATCGTGCCGGTGACGGAACAACAACGGCTACCGTTCTGGCTAGAGCGATAGCAAAAGAAGGTCTAAAAGCTGTCGAGGCAGGTATGAACCCAATGGATTTGAAGAAAGGAATCGACTTAGCAACAGAAAAGGTTGTCGATTATATAAAGTCTAACGCAAAGAAAATATCTTCAAAAGTTGAAATAGCACAAGTTGGAACAATATCTGCTAATGGAGATCAAAAGATCGGTGAAATATTAGCAGAAGCAATTGAAAAAGTCGGTAAAAATGGAACAGTCACCGTCGAAGAGGGCAAGAGTTTCGACACGACTCTCGATGTCGTTGAAGGTATGAGTTTTGACAGAGGATATATATCTCCATACTTCGTTACAAACGCCGACAAAATGGTAGCTGAGTTAGATAACCCATATATTTTAATTTTCGAAAAAAAGTTGTCATCTCTCCAACCTATGGTTCCTCTATTGGAGGCTGTAATGAAATCAGGTAGACCTTTATTGATTATCGCTGAGGACGTAGAAGGAGAAGCACTAGCTACGCTAGTAGTTAACAAGCTTCGTGGCGGTCTAAAAACATGTGCCGTTAAAGCCCCAGGCTTCGGTGATAGACGTAAAGCTATGTTGGAAGATATAGCAATTTTGACAAAAGGCGAAGTCATCAGCGAAGAGCTAGGAATGAAATTAGAAGATATCAAACCGGAATATCTCGGTTCTGCAAAAAGAGTCATTGTCGATAAAGATAATACTGTTGTCGTTGACGGTTTAGGAGACAAAAAAGGCATAACCACGCGTTGCAAACAAATCAGTGCTCAAATCGAGAACTCGACAAGTGAATACGATAAGGAAAAGCTTCAAGAGCGTCTCGCGAAACTATCAGGTGGAGTCGCCGTCGTCAAAGTTGGCGGTGCGACTGAAATTGAAGTGAAAGAGCGTAAAGATAGAGTGGACGATGCCTTACACGCAACGCGTGCGGCGATAGAAGAAGGTGTTATCGCTGGCGGTGGAATTGCTCTATTAAATGCTTTAGGATTTGGGATATTTGTTTTAAGTTCAATTACATCTCCATTAATTGCAA
>CALCWF010000189.1 GCA_937906355.1 uncultured Rickettsiales bacterium | reverse complement strand
CTTATTTCCGTTATTTCTTTTGCTTTTTTGATATAGTTATTTTTTTGTTCTTCCGCAAATATTTTCAGTTTTTCCAGTGATTCTTCCGATACAGATAGAATAGATATTTTTTTACGTGTTTCTTCGTATCGTTCGTTTAGTTCGTATGGAGTTATTTTATACTTACGAGCGATGTCGTTTATTGTGCTGATTCTTTCCTCAATGGCGTCGATGCTACTTTCGTCGAAGCTATTTCTCTTTGCTATATCGGTTAGTATTTCTTCTGCGTTTCTAGCTTCACTGTATGTTTTGTCTAATGATTCATTTATCGATGTAATCGCTTTTAGCAGTTCGTCGTTTCCTTCTATATTGCTCTCTGCACGTTGCAGATCGCTTTGAGCTTTATTTATTACAGTTCCTATTTTTAGGTTCGAGATTGTAGTATAGGCGTTATTTATGTATGTCGAGATCTTCTCTATGTCGACCATTTGTTTTTTTGTTTTTATCAATTCGTCGTATTCATTATCTTTTAGATTCAGTGCATTCATATCCTTGATGAAGTTTTCTAGATACTCTAAGTTTTCTTTTTGTTCGTCTATTTGCTTCTTCGTGCCTTGATACTCTTCTTCCGCTTGCGTCATCTTATCGTATAGCTTTTCTATGATAGATAATTCTCCCCTTAGTGCACCGAATGAGTCTAAGATTGATAGATGCTTTTTTATGTTAAACAGATCGGTTTGTTCGAACTGGCTATAAATTTCCAATAGACTTGTGGCTATTGTATTTATGAACTGGACTGTTGTTTGAATATCGTTTATAAATATCTTGCTCCCATTGTGAGTTATTACCTTTTTTACTATTATTGTTTTGTCCTTCTCGTCGCCAAGAAAACCGTTCTCGTAGAGAAGACGTATTAACTTCTTGTTATTAGAGACGAAGGTTGCACTTATCACTCCCTGTTGTTTTGGATCTCTTAGAATTGACGTTTCTGCACGACGACCTAGTATTATGCTTAGACTATCGAGCAGGACGGACTTACCGGCACCTGTCTGTCCGGTTATGACTGTGAAGCTAGGATCGAATTCGATGCGTAGATCGTCCATTAGCAGTATATTCTTGATCATCAATTCCGTTAGCATAGCTATTTGCTACGAAATGTAATTATAATTTACATATTTTCAACTATTTTTTATAGCATACGTCATCGATGTTGTTGCGTTATTATAATTGTGTTATTATATTGCTATATTATTCTATATTTTTGCTACGCTATTACAGCGTTCTGACGTGTTAGCTGTTCTGTATTAGACGATTTTTTGTGCTATACGAGCGGGTGATGGGAATCGAACCCACGTGGCTAGCTTGGAAGGCTAGAACTCTACCATTGAGCTACACCCGCATTCATTACTATGAATGCAATATGTAATATAAAAATCAATATGTTAGATTTAACAACAGCGTGGAAGTATTTATTTGTTTATTTTTCCTATTTGTTGCCCATGTTGCTATCTATATTGCTTGTTTAATATCGCTTGTTTACGTTTCGCTTACACATAGACGCGTCATTGTTGCTGTATAGACTCGTCTTCGACTGCGTTGTATATGTTCTCCTCGTCGTACGTATCAGAACACTTTCCGGGTTCTACCGACGTATCTACAAGTTCACATACCTGATATTTGTAGCCAGTTAGAAGAGCTACAACTTGATACGAGCCGGATATACATATTATACCTACTCCGAGTGTAACTATATGTGTATACCTTAACTTACCTACTATCGCAGTTAAACCGACGCTTATTATGACTAGTGCTATTGTTCCCTTACCGAGGACACCGGTCAACATATTATGAAATATACAGAGTTGACGTACTGGTATGATAACTTCACAGCATCCAGTTTTCGTTTCTAAATCTTCGTATTTTCCCATGCCGCCGATACAGACAAAACCTTGACGACAATCTGAATTGAAGTTGCAACGCATTCTCTTCGAGTTTGCCAGTGCTGTTCGCGAGACGCATAAACACATGCAGAACAGCATGAATATCGATGTCAGTTTGGTTATATTTTTTAACATATTTATAAAATAAAATTACTCATATACTATTACGCTGTTCTCCTTAAAAGGAGAATCTAAAAGCACTGGATAGTTTAGACCATCTGGCTATTTCTAAAATAGTTCTCAACTACTATTTTATCAGTTCCCTCGCGTCTTTAAGGTCTTCTTTCGTATCTACACTAACCGGAAAACTGTCGACTACTACTGCGTTGATTTCTAGATTATTCTCTAATGCTCTTAACTGTTCTAGTCTTTCACTTTCTTCAAGAGGCGACGCTGACAATTTGACGAATTTACAAAGACTATCTCTTGTGTATCCATAAATTCCTAGATGTGCGTATGCGTTTCCGGAACCACTTGGTATATCGGATCTGCTGAAATATAAACATCGATGATAGTTTTCCTTGTTGTTATGTGCTATAATTGCTTTAACGCATTGTGGCTTCTTTCTCCAACTTTGATTGACTATTTTGTATACAGCGGTGATTATATTTCTGTTTATCTTTTGTTGTTTTGACTGTTTTTTATGTAGAGTTTTGATTATATCTTTGATTATTATTCCATCTATATTAGGCATATCACCTTGCAGATTTACGATGAAGTCGAATTTTTGTTTCGTCTTCTTTTCTATTTTATTTAGAGCTTGAAAGACGCGATCGGTTCCGGAATGCAGATTACTATCTGTTAGAACTACATTTCCATTATTGTTTTTTACTGTGTTGGCAATTCTATCGTCGTCTGTTGCGACGTAGACATCGCATAACTTCAACGATGTTGCTATATTCATAACTCTTACAATCATTGGAGTTCCATTTATATCGACCAATGGTTTTCCTTCTAGTCTTGTTGAACAATAGCGAGATGGGATTATTATTACAGTATCACTATATTTCATATAATGAATCTCTTATATAAGAAGAAGCGATAAACAATTGATTATTTATTATATAAGTCAACTCATAAGTTGTCTGCGAAGAGCGTCTAATTGTAAGCTATTTATTAGCTATTCTTACTGATAGATAAAATTTCTCAACGAGATAATTGATTATGGCATTTGCTGTGTGTGATTATTGACATTAAGAAAATATCGAGCGTGGTAGACTACCATGCGGACAGTGCGGTGGTTGACGTTATAATTTTACGAGTTATTTATGCGTGATAAAAGAGGACGGACAATCGAGATAAACGGGCATGTTGTCTTCGATAACGGTGTGCTGAACGGCGGATTATTGGCCTTTCATTTATACGATACATACGGTTTTCCGTTTGATCTAACTCAACAGATTTTACGTGAACGTGGTATAGAGATTTCCGAGAATGATTTTGAGAAATGTCTGGCGGAACAACAGGAGAGGTCGAAGAAAGATAGACAAAAGATGAATGGGAATATTGCAAAGAGTGATGAGATATGGAAAGAGCTAACCGAGAAGTTAATGAAGCAACATTTCGAGACCGAGAGGTTGTATTATAGTGGAATCACAGAATGCGACGCTAGTATTATTGCGATAGTCAAAAATAATGAAATAGTAGACTCTTTGGAAGATGGCGAGGATGGTTTTCTTATATTCGATAAAACTACATTTTATCCATGCGGTGGTGGTGAAGTTGGAGATAGTGGCGTTATTTCGTTGTCCTTACCGCATTCGTCGTCTTACGTGTTTTCAGTCGTGAAGGATACGATTAAGTTTAAGGGTGATTTGATAGGACACTTAGTTTTCGCTAAGGAGACGCTAAGAGTTGGCGACAAAATACGTTGTGTATCTTTCAGGAAAAATATTGGGAGCAATCATACAGCTACACATTTACTACAATCTGCACTTAGAATCGTGCTTGGAGATACGGTTCAGCAAAAAGGCTCGCAGGTTAGTGAGAGTAGTTTGAGGTTCGATTTTTCGAGTAATCGTGCAATGACCGATGACGAGAAGAGCAGAGTTGAAGATATTGTAAATGACTGGATAGACGATTGTTTGAGTGTTAGCTCTATCGAGATGTCTAAGAGTGAGGCGGATAAACTCGGTGCATTAGCTTTTTTTGAGGACAAATATGGAGAGAAGGTGAGAGTTGTTCGTATTTTTGGACACGACGGGAAAGCTATATCTACGGAGTTTTGTTGTGGTATTCACGCGAGGAACACGCACGAGATAGATGGCTTTGTGATAGAGAGTGAAAAAAGTATCGGCTCCGGAACCAGAAGAATCATCGCGTATACAGGAGATATCGCTAAGCAATATATAGAGACCGTTCGACCGGCTAATGACGAGATTTTGAGACTGAAAGATAGCTTGAAGGAGAAGGATAAGGCATGGGAGAATGACTGTGATAAGCTTTTGCAAACGGTATGTGTTGACACGATATCAAATGGGAATATCGCCTTTGTTTGTGGCGAGTTTTCTTCTGCGTTTGTGACTTTTATACGTAAGAAATTGAGCGGTAGATACGATGTGATTTTTACGTGTAGTCGTAACTGTAATAATGGTATTTTTTCCTGTGAATGTGTATTCAGTGGTAAGCAAACGAGCGACTTCGATTGCAATGAGATGATGAAGAGGCTTGTAGATCGTATCCCTGAGTATACGTCTGTGGTAATCGGTGAACAGAATAAAAAAAACTACGCGAGAGCATATTTTGAATATTCGAAGAAATTAGGAGAATGTGTTGATTTCAAGAAGCTGATAGAAGAACTACTCAACGTCTTTTAATGTAAATTTTACACTTATAGTGCATTATATATATTTGTCTATATATCCTTTCTTTGTGATTTTAGCGGTATTAGCGTTTACCAATTCCTTCGTATATCAATCCAGCGGTTATCGCGTATTGAAGTCGTGGATTATACGTTAGTATAACTTTGAAGTTATCGTATACCAAGAATGCACGTTTATCTTTTTTAGGGACGTTCGGATTGTCGACGTCGACGACTATTATACTCGCCATAGTGCTGTCGTTTTTCATGTATTCTCTACCTATGCCATTTGGTCTTATTCCCATTGCTTTCCACTCGGCAACACTTTTTATTGTGTTCATACCGACATTGCATATATTGAACTTATTCGGCAGTTGCACTTCTGATAAAATCCCTTCGTTATGTCTCCAACCTTTACTATTTAAATAGTTGCCAATTGAAGCGAATACGTCGCTGTTGTTATTCATTATATCTGGTTTTTCGTTGAAAAGAGAAACCGCATAGTCGTATACAGATAGTGGCATAAACTGACAGCCACCAAGTCCACCGTCGAATGACGAGACGACGTCTTTGTTGAAGAATCCGTTTTCAAATAGAATTGCTAGCGATATTATGTTATTCTCAAAATATCGCAAACGTTTAATGCTATCTGAGTTTAGACATGCAGAGTATAAAGCACTGAATACATTATAGTTTCCGATGAATGAGCCGTAGTTAGTTTCCATGGCCCATATGGCGAGAATTATATTAGGCTCGACTTCGAAAAGTTCTTCTACGAGTTTTAGGTTGTCGTAGTATAGTTGTTTATACGCTCTGCCGACGTCGCTACGCAGTGGAACTTTATACGCTCTGATCGTGTCCGTCATTGTGCGTTTTTTGAGTTCGTCGTTTCTTATAGTCGTTCGTTCTAAAAATATTAGATTATCACTTATATATTTGACTAAATTATCACTAATACCGTTATCAATTAGTGCATTTTTGATATGACTTTTTAAATTGCTTTTTGCTTTTTCTAGTTCTTTGTTGACTTTCTTTTCGTTCTGTTTCTCTCGATGTATTCTCATCAAGCACACGGACGGCACGCCTTTATTCCTTGTGTTAATTTTTATCTTCTTCTTAGGAATTGATGAGTTTTCTTTTTCGTCTATTAGACCGATTATATCATTGTCATTTTGAGTATTATTATCATTTTTATTATCATTTTTGACGTCCGGTCTCCTAGATGTAGATGTTCCGTTGGTATTTGTTATTAAATCGACTGCATGATTTTCTGCTGGATTTGAATCACCACTTTTTCCAGTGTTGCTATTTTTGTTATTAGGTGTATCTTCTGCATTTTTGTTTGCTACTTTATTTATATCTACGATTTTATCTGTGTTTTGTTTACTTTTATTGTTGTTTTTATTGTTTTTATTTACCGATTTATTTGCATTGATTTTAGTCTTAGTGTTAACTTTTGAGTTCTTACTACCTTTCTTGCTCTTATTGTCCTTCTTTTTTTTGTTATTTTTCCTATTAACTTTATTGACGTTTTTACTACTTTTTATAGTATTTTTCTTATTATTTTTATCTTCGACGATATTGCTTTTTGTTGGCCCGTATACTGGTCCAGTTTGTGCGTTGTTTTCTATTACTTTTTTGATTATTATTATCTTGTTTTCTTCCGCGTAGGATACACTATTTTTGAAAACTAAAAATGCGAGACATACGGTATATATAGCCAGTTTAGCTGGAAAACTTTTAGACATACTATTAGTTAGATTACAAATCTAATACAGGTTATAGTGTGAATATTTTATAATCAAACTTTATAGTCAAATATTACCTATGAACGTTCCATGAACGATGCTTGAGTTCTTGTAATACTGTGTATTTTTGTTATATTGATACTATATTCGTTGCATCATTTACTGTTATATCTTATATATTTCTTATGATTGCTAATTTGACGAACGTGAGAATAGAGTGGGCATTACAGGACTCGAACCTACGACCTATCGCATGTGAAGCGATTGCTCTAACCAACTGAGCTAAATGCCCTTATATTGATATAAGGCGACAGAATTTTATTTGCAATAATTGTATTATAAGTGATACGTTTATTCGTTGTTTACACTGTTCTGTGTCGTTTTTGCCCCTCATCTTTAACTCAACAATAAAGAACACGTGAAGACTTACTTGGTTATATTTTAGTTATAGATAAAAGACTATATGCCCTTAGGTGCTTTTTCGTTTGCATCGTTTACACCTAGTAACACTTTATTCTCGACTGTATTTTTGTTTTTCGTTTCTCCCGTCAACAAGAATGCTGAAGACGCTACGATAGCAATCGCGATGATTATCAGTATAACTGTTAGCACAGTTTTGCCGTTATTTTTTTTCTTTTATTACCATTACGGAAATAATCCTTAAATAACTCGTTTTTATTATTTTTAATCGTGTTAATTTTATACAAAAAATTTTCTCGCTGAATAATTTCATTATTGTTATTATTATT
>CALCWF010000188.1 GCA_937906355.1 uncultured Rickettsiales bacterium | reverse complement strand
GCATATTCGCCGTCTATCAGCTCTAAATCTCTAAAAATCTCATCCGCCGTTTTGTCTCTATATTTCTCTCGAACTGCATCTCTAACTTTCTCATCTATCTCTGGTATCTCATTTAGACCATTTAATATGGTATCAATATACAGCATAGTGCCACCAATTATTATAATAACCTCGTCATTATGCTTCTCACCAATATCCGCTAACACTTTTCTCAAATCCTCCAGATACGACCCAACGGAGTAAGTTCTAATCGGACGTTGTAAAACATTGTTTGACAGATCCGATTTTAAAGAAGATTCATGCGACAAAACATCTACGTAGCCATACATAAAATGTGACACAATTTGCTTGTCTTGAACGCTAGGTTGAGCTGACAAAATCGGTATCTGTTTATATACCTGCATCGAATCTGCGTTTACTATCACGCCATTTATTCGCTTCGCAAACTCTATAGCAAGACTGGATTTACCACTACCGGTCGCACCGGTTATCACTATAACTGTTCTCCTGCTCTTATTTCTACTCACGAACTTTTATAAAAACCTCGTGCCAACATGCGTAGTTGATATATTAAAATCAAAATCTAATAAACACATAAAACACATATAAATTCGTGCTTGTAAATTATAATGTATTCTCTTCTTAAATAAGAAAATTCGAGATAGATTCTCTCGGTGTGTTTTTTAAAAGAAGAAATGCGCATACAACAGTGCTTATATCACTATCCTATCTGTCCTTTTTGTAGAAAGGTGCGTTTTTTAATGTCGTTAAACTGCGTCAAAAATTGCTATTTTAGAATCGAGAACTTCTGGGAAAGAAGAGAGAAATTTTGTAATATAAATCCAAGTGGCGAGGTACCTTTTCTCGCTATTCAAGTAATAGACGGCGACAATAAGAAAAACTTACTAATATGGGGGCAAAACTCGATCGTCAGTTATCTGCAAAAAAGATATCCGGTAAACGCACTGATCAGCGGTGATATATACGAGCAGATGAATATAATGAAATACAGTGAGCTTTTCGATACCAAGTTCTATAATGAAGTAAGTAGACCAATATTAGAAGAACGTGTCTACGCTGTATATAGGAAAAGTAGCACACCGAACGTCGATATAATCAAAATAGCACGTTCAAACTGCGAACAATATATAAAATACGTAGAAAATATTCTCCAAAAAAGAGACTATATCGCCTGTCAAACGTTTTCGATGGCCGACTTATCGTTCGCATCTCATATATCGTCTCTCGACTATCTAGGAGAAATAAATTGGCAAAAATGTCCGATTCTGAAAGAATGGTACATGACTATCAAATCAAAGCCTGCCTTCAGGGACATATTATACGACGTTATACCATACTTTCAACCATCTTCGTGGTATAGAGAGTTAGATTTCTAATACTTCTCTGTCTACTCGTCTCGCTCTACCGTCGTTGTTTTTTAAGCTACTTTTTATATTAACACATTTCTATGTATATACACTTTCGTGTTTGAAGACAATGTTCGTTATATTGACAACTAAAAAGAGTAAATAATCCATATTTGACACTATGACAAGCAATACTTCGTATACAAAGAGACCGTATAAGTGCGTAAAATCAACAATAAAAAATGTAATAAAAACTACAAAACAACTAACAATCTTCTCTGACCTGAAAGATATAAAACTAGCGTATCCAACTATAATAGATAAAGTCCAAAAGCTTATCGGCAAACGCGTGCTCGATGTGATAATGCATACTCCAGTCAATTATGAGCTATGGCAGAAGGTCAAAAACATAAACAAAATAAAGAGCGGTGAGTATTGTTGCATCGAAACTAATATAGTCGAAATAAAAGGCTCAAAACTTCCGTTCTACAAAATGCAAAAACGTCGCATTCCAACAATAATAAAAACTGTAACATTCGATGGTTATAAGCTCGATCTCATCTTTTTCAATCTATATCCAAAAATGTTAGAACACTTCTATGTCGGTCGTAAAATTGTATGTAAAGGACAACTTAAAATAGACAAAAACGGAAAATACTCAATAATCCATCCACATATACCGACAAAAATACAAAACGAAAAAGGATGTGTCGCTATATTCAAACTAAATCAACTTGAAGACGACGGGATAGACATTAATTCGTTGCAAATAGACGGTATCACTCCGATCTACTCGTTAACCGATGGACTTAAACAGGTACAACTAACATCACTAATTGAAAAAATATTAAATAACGATAAATTCGATTTCACGCCACTCGATAGATGCGATTATATACTGCATAAAAACGCAAATTCACAGTCTTCGCAATCTTCGACGTCAATAGCCAATTATATAAACTCAATTCCTACGACAAAAGAGGCACTAACGAGACTACATTTTCCAACTTCAATAAACGACATAAAAGGAAATTCTCCGTTCTTAAAAAAACTATCCTTTCTAGAACTATTAAGTTTTCAATACGCTCTGGCAAAAATACGTCTAAAAAGACAAACACTCGAGGGAGCTTCTATATCCGGAGATGGAAAATTACGTAAAAAACTACAAGATTGTCTACCTTTTTCGCTAACAGAAGATCAGATAAATTGTCTCAACGAAATATACGCGGATCAGGCAAGTAAAAAAAAAATGCTACGTCTATTACAAGGAGATGTCGGTAGTGGGAAAACAATTGTCGCTCTAATGTCGGCATTAAACGTCATCGAAACAAGACGTAAAGTCGTAATAATGGCCCCAACGGCAATACTCGCTAAACAGCACTTTACGACAATATCGAACTTCTGTTTCGGCTTCGGGCTATCAGTTGAGCTGTTAATAGGTGAAACAAAGCAAAAAGCACGAAAAGATATTCTAGCACGTTTCAGTCTTGGACAAATAGATATATTAATCGGAACACATACGCTATTTCAAAATAAAGTGGAACTATCTAGAAATATAGGTCTATTCATAATAGACGAACAGCATAACTTCGGGGTAGAACAACGTGTATCACTAATAGATAAATGCAAGAACTCTGATATATTGATGATGTCAGCAACGCCGATACCAAGAACAATGATAATGGGGCTATACGGCGATATAAGTGTATCATGTATAGAACATAAACCAGCAAATAGATTACCTATCGAGACAAAAATATTATCTCTCGAAAAATACAATGATCTCGTCGAAGCACTGAAACGTAAAATAGCAAATAGAGAAAAAATATATTGGGTATGCCCTCTTGTTGAGGAAAGTGAGAAAATGGAATATATAGACGTCGCGACGCGTGCAAAAGAATTATCAACGGTGATAGACAAAAACAAGATCGGCGTTATACACGGAAAGATGTCGCAAGAAAATAAAGATAAAATGATGATAGAATTCAAGAATAGGAATGTAAACTTACTAATCTCGACAACCGTGATCGAGGTAGGTATAGACGTTCCGGATGCGACAATTATCGTCATTGAAAACGCCGAAAAATTTGGTCTAGCACAACTACATCAACTACGTGGACGAGTCGGACGAGGAGAAAAGCAATCATATTGTTTTCTATTATACGAAAACGGAATTAGTGAAATAGGTAGGCGTAGACTTGAAATT
>CALCWF010000187.1 GCA_937906355.1 uncultured Rickettsiales bacterium | reverse complement strand
GATGTTCCATTTATCTCGAATGAGACTATAAAGAAGATGTTCGACTTGCAAAAGAAATACGATTTAGTTGTTCTTAGCTTCGATACTAAGGATCAGACACGTGCGTATGGACGTCTATTTACGGAGAAGGATCTGTTGTTAGGACAAAATGGGAGATTATTTTCCATAAAAGAATTTATTGATTTACCTCACGAGAAGCCACGTCTCTGTAATTCTGGTATAATGGTAGGAAAGACTGTTATATTCGACAAGCTTCTACGGAAGATTGGAAACAAAAACAAGGCGTCAGAATACTATTTGACGGACATAATCGAGCTTGCTAATAATGCCGGATATAACGTTGGAACTTACGTCGGAGATGAATATGAGGTTATTGGAATAAACTCTCGAATAGAACTGGCTCATGCCGAGAAGGCTTTTCAAAAGAAATTAAGTGAGAAGCATCTACTAAATGGTGCGACCATGATAGACAAGGATAGCGTACATTTCTCATACGACACACAGATAGGGTATGATGTTATTATAGAACCTAACGTCTTCTTCGGTCTTGGAGTCAAGATAGGTAATAATTGTTTAGTAAGAGCTGGTTGTTATTTAGAAAACGTAGTGATGAAGGACGGTAGCGATATAGGACCTTATGCTCGCACACGCGGTGGTGTCGTTATTGATAACAACGCTCACGTTGGTAATTTCATTGAGTTGAAGAAGAGTCATGTTGGCGTCGGTAGTAAAATAGGACATTTTGGGTATATTGGTGATACAACGATCGGAGATAGTGTTAATGTTGGTGCCGGGACGGTAGTTTGCAACTATAACGGCAGAGAGAAGTTTGATACAATCATAGAGGATAACTGTTTCGTTGGTTCGAATTCTACTATCGTCGCTCCTTGTGTCGTTGAGGATACTAGCTATATAGCCGCCGGAAGCGTTATAACAAAAAAAGTTGGTAGCGGTTCACTTGCGATAGGACGTGAGAGACAGACGAATATAGAGGGATGGGTCGAGAAAAAAGGATTGATTAAAAAAGAACTAATCAAAAAAAAGGAAAAGATAAGAAAGATAAGAGAAAGAAAAAAAGAACAAAAGAAGCGTAATTAAGATGATATCTTGAATACAGTGGAAGAATAGTTGAAATAGATGATTAGTATATAGTGAGAGACGTATATCTGTATTAGACCATCTAACGTTTGTGCTTGATTTATTTATTTTTACAATTCCTTATGGGTAAAAGTGAGAATGTCTGATACTATTTTTGCACCAACTTGTCCTATCGGAGGTAGCATCGTGTCGATAAGGTTTTCCGGGAGTAATGCTTTCGATGTTCTCGATTTTTTTCACATATCACGTGATTTGTATGCAAAAAAAGATTTGTTTTTCGCTAAGTTGTTATTTAGAAAACACGAAGAGCGTAATAATAACGCTAACAACGATGACGTCAAGAGCAGTAGTGATGACGGTCGTTTTGTAGACGAAGACGAATATAGCGTGCTGGACGAAGTTGTCGTCAAGATATTTAGAGAACCTCATAGCTTTACCGGTGAAAACGTCGTCGAGATAGATATGCACGCAAGCTACGTGCTTTTGCAGGAACTATTGAAGATAGCGTCCATGATTCCTAATTTTAGATTTGCGAAAAACGGTGAGTTTTCTAGACGTGCATTTGTGAATAAGAAGATGGATCTGATAAAGTGCGAAGGTATAAATGTTATCATAAAATCGGAAACAAAACAACAGAAGAGACTCGCCGAGGAGATGTTTTGTGGTAATATTTACAGTAAGTATAATGATATTCGCGAGAAGATTCTACATGCACTATCTCTTGTTGAGCTTAGTATAGATTTTTCCGAGGAAGAAATTCCGCAGAGCGTCGTTGACGATGTTGAGAAAATTGTGACCGATCTGACGAGCCTGCTATCACGAAGCTTGAAAGATAAGAATATAATAGATAAGATAAATAACGGAATTAATGTTGCCCTGATCGGAAATACAAACGTTGGAAAGTCGTCTCTTATAAATTGGATAGCGAGACGAAATGTAGCGATTGTGTCGCCGATAGCCGGAACGACGAGAGATGCTATATCAGTAGATGTAGATCTTGACGGCTATAAGGTTCATTTTTACGACACAGCCGGGATCCGTGAAACGAACGACGTAATAGAACAGGAAGGTGTTAAGATAGCGAAAAATGTAGCCAAGAGTGCGGACATTTGTATTGTAATTTTCGATTCCACTGAATTGAAGAATAAAACAAAAAAACAACTACTAAGTGATATCGATGAGTATGTTCTACGGTATGATGATGTTATATTTGTGATTAATAAAATCGATCTCGTTGAGAACGATGCCGTCGATAAAATTAAATTAGCAATTCGAGATAAGAACGTCGTTGCGTTGTCTATAACAAAGGAGCAGAATCTGCAAGAACTTATGGACGAGCTAAATAAGAAGATATGTGAGATAGCAACTTTACATGAGGATCCGCTCGTCATGAACGAGAGACACGCCTTCTTACTAGGGCGATGTCTAGATTCTATAAGTAAAATAGATATCAGATCTATGCCTGTTGAGATTATTGGCGAAGAATTGCGTTTCGCGTCAGATGCGATAGGACAGATCACGGGACAGATATATACTGATGATATTCTGGATAAGATTTTTAGTAATTTCTGTATCGGGAAGTAGTGGGAGTAGAGTTTCTTGATTGTATCATGATTAGAGATGGTAGAGATAGTGAATATGAGTCGATTTTACTGACAAATGGTCGTTTATGCGAGAAGATAGAGGCTCATAGAGAACGTCTGCAACACTGGGCTTTTTCTCTATTTCTTTTTAATAATAAGAGAGAGTTGTTATTACAACGACGTAGCATGAAGAAGTATCACTCTGGCGGTCTTTGGAGTAATACGTGCTGTGGACATTTTTGTAGTAAGGAAGAGCTTGAGAACAAAGAGGCAAAGGTTCTACAGAGACTAAAAGAGGAGTTGAGAGTAGCGTGCACTCGCGACGTTTTATTGAGACAGGTAGCTATATATACATACGACAAATACGTAGGTGGCGGTCTGTTTGAAAACGAGATTGATTATATTTTCACATGCTACTTAGATGTAAACATTAAGGAGCTGGTCGACCGCGTGAATAGAGACGAGGTCGACGACGTGAAATTTGTTGATATAAAATCTATTAGAGAAGATCTAGATAGAAAGCGAATTCTGTATTCAGTGTGGTTTGGAGATATCGTGAATAACGACTCTATAATGAATAAGATACTGTTAGCGTGATGATTATTTTATAATTGCCACATATCCGCAATAGAAAATATAGATATCAAAACTTGCATTTTATAATACCGTGTATGTTACTGACAGTGTAGATGATGTCCTATTTAGGAGTTTGGTATGCCACAACTTGATTTTTCGTTTTACATATCGCAAATAATCGGACTGGTGATAAGTTTTGGTGTATTTTTTTGTGTATCGAAATTTCTTATACTCAAACAGCTCGACAAAATTCTTTCAAATAGGAGAAAGATTATAGACGATAATATAAATTACGCTAATGATATGCTGGAAAAAGCTAAAAAGATGAAAGAAGAATATGAGCTGACGATGGAAGAAGCGCTCGAGGTCGTCAGAGAGGACATCCCCGATTTCCCGATGGAAG
>CALCWF010000186.1 GCA_937906355.1 uncultured Rickettsiales bacterium | reverse complement strand
TTATATCGAACATGCAATTTATCTTCCAATCATTAATTTGCTTGCAAAGATACAAATATTTATCCGAAGTTTTTCCTGCAAAAAACCTAAAAAAAATTGGTTTCGATGTTCTATCTACAGCAAATAATCACTGTATGGACTCAGGCTATTCAGGACTAGCTAGTACTATTAAATTTTTAGATAAAGCAGATATTCGTCATACTGGTACATATACTTCAGAAAAATCCAGCAATGAAATTTTAACTCAGAATGTAAAAGGTCTTTCAATTGCATTTTTAAGCTTCACTTATGGAACAAACGGAATATCTATCCCTAAAGATAAATCTTATTGTGTTAATTTATCTGATAAAAATTTTATTTTAGACAAACTAAAGCTTGCTAAATCCAGCCAGCCTGATTTGATTTGTGTAAGTATGCATTGGGGGACAGAATATGAAACTAAACCAAACTCAAAGCAAAAAGAAATGGCTGATTTTTTATTTAAAAATGGGGCAGATATAATTATTGGAAATCATCCTCATGTTTTACAGCCTATGGAAAAACGTACTGTTAAGTTAGATGATGGAACTAAAAAAGATTGTTTTGTTGTATATTCTCTTGGTAATTTTATGGCAGATCAACAATATGATTATACTAATGATTCTGTTATTCTTAACTTAAAAATAACAAAAAAAGCTAAATCTAGTAAAATATCAATTGATACAGCAACTTATACACCTATTTATTATTATAAAAACAGATCTGTTAATGATAAAAAATTTAAGGTATTAGATATTAATTATTTAATAGATGATTTTGAAGGTAACCCTAATTCATCAGTTAATAGTTCATTATATAAAACTTTATTAAATGAAAAATCAACTATAAAAAAATTAATTGGAAATGAAATAAAATAAAGACAAAGTTTTTAACTTTGTCTTTATTTTATTTTTAATCTTAAATCTTCTCCAAAAAATTGATATATATCATAATACCCTGCTATCCTTGATCCAATTCTTTCTTCGTATTTTCTAAAAATTTGTTCAATTGTTAAATTGGTAGATATTATCGTTTTTGTCGGCTTATTATTTAAACTTAAAATTCTTGTATTTAATACAGTGAATAATTCACTTAATTTCATACTATTTAAACATTCTGTTCCTAAATCGTCAATTATTAATAAATCAACTGTTAAAATATTTTTATAAAACTCATCTGCATTTTGAGTTTTATATTTATTAAATTTATTATCTATAATTGTTTCTAGTAATACTGGCGCCGTTTGATATAACACTGTTTTTCCTTGTTTGATTAATTCATTTGCAATACAGTTTGACATATAAGTCTTTCCTAATCCTGTATTACCAAAAAATAATAAATTTTTAGTATCTAATTCATCAAATTTATCTACAAAATTAATACACGCATTTTTTATATCTGTAATATTTTTCCTCGGTGATATTTTTCTTTTATATTTTACTTCATTTGTTTCATCTGAAAAAATATTACTATTAAAATTTGTAAAATTATTGCTTTGTATATCTGATAAATTAGATTTATTATATGATAAATTTAATAATTTTTGTTTTAAGCAATTACACATTTCAGTTTTACTATTTTCTCTTTTTATATATCCCGTGTCATTGCATATATTGCATTCATACTTTATTTCTAATTTTATTTTTTCTTTTTGCAATATTTTTTCTCTTTCTTTTCTTAATTCTTCTATCTTTTCATCAATTTCTTTTTGATAATTTTTATCACTAAGTATTGCCTTTGCTTTATTTATTGATATTTTATTTATTTCTATTTCAATTTCTTCAAGTCTTGGTATTTTTCTATATAAGTTTTCTTTTTCATAGTCTAATTTCATTTCGGCTTTTCTTCTTTTTTGTTCATATTCAGTTAGTAGAAATTCTAGATTTTTATTAGCCATTATTCTCTCCTTCTATAGTATCATTATTTGCAAGTAAGAAACTTAAATTTGTATATTCTCTTTGTTCGAAATTTTCTTTATTTACTTTTTGATTTAATTCTTTAACATTTTTATTTTGTTGCTTGCGTTTTTCTAAAAATCCATTAACTTCTTCTGGTGTTTTCAAATTTCGGTCATGCCAATCTGTTATAACATTATTTATATATTCAAATGATACATTGGATCTAAATGTAGTTCTTTTTAATGCAATTTCAATTACATTCATGTCATAACTATACTCATTTGTCCATTTCTCAATATATGCTTCTTCATATTGAGTAAGACCACTGTGTTTTCCAAGTTTTTTTGAAATTTCCTTTTTTCTTTGTCTTTTTTCCTTGTTAGAAAGCTCATATTCGAAAAAAACGATATATCAGATTTATACATATAGACAAATTATCTCAATATAAAAATCTAATAAACTTTTTTAGAGACTTGACTATTGAATAGCTTTCACAAAAAGCAAGTCTAAAATAGATGAACAAAGAAACCGGATTAGAGATGCAAAAAATTGCAATAAATTCTTTCAAAAGAGAGTCTTATTTACAGTGTAAGATTATGGTTTTGATGGTGTTTTTATCGATAATAATGATATTATACATTATCAGGATGGCGATTTTTAGAGAGAATATTTCTATAAAAAAAAACTTTCAAACGTTTCTTTCCGCGTCTCAACGAATGATCGTAACCGGAAAGGACGAATTAACGACGTTTTTTTTAAAAAAAGGAGATAGTTTTTGTGTAAAAAACAAGGAGGTAGACGTGAACGGCGACGATGATGGTATTTTCAGACATTGCAATATTCAAACGCCACATATACGGAAAAAAGTATATACCGGAGACACAAAGATTATAGAAATAAACGGCAAGGACGATAGTTTTCGTATTCCATATGAGACGATTTTGCGGAACGGAAAGTCGAACTATATACATACAAATGAGCTACATGGCATATTGACGGAGAAGATTTTGAGTAGTCGACCATTTGAGATTAATGATGATGATTTGTTCTTGTCTGGCGATAATTTACTTGTACTGCATAAAAATAACTACATAAAAACAACAAAAAACGCACATTTGAGGCAGATCAAGAAGAAAGATAGCGTATACGATATACGCAGTGAACTAATGGAATATTTTGGGAAAGAGCATATATGCAAATTCGCGAAAGACGTTATTTTCACTACGGGCGACAGCGTTGTAAAAGGTCAATTAGCAAAAGTCTATTTAGATAAAGACGACAATATCGAGAGTATTTTTATGAAGGACGACGTAAGTGTGCGACAGGACAATAATTCTGCAAGATCTGATTATGGCTATTTTGATGTCGAGACGAATATGATAGCTTTGTATAAGAATGTCGTTCTTAATTCGAATGACGGTGTAGGTAGTGATGAATTCTATGTATACGATATTAGCGATAAGACGAGCATCGCGTTTAGCGAGAACGTTATTTTAAACACTGATGACGCAAAGCGAATGTATCGTGTTTTTTCTAAGTTGGCGATTGATGTGCCGTTAGAGGATAAGATACACATAGAAAGAATTATAAATGATAACGCGAGGAACAGGAAGAATGCGGATAGCGTCAAAGAGAACGACGGCGATAATGAGATTATCGATAGAAGTAAACGAGTAAGAGCTAAGATATTTGGATGATATTTACGGTAGGGGTATATGAACGGCAATGAAGACTGTAAAAACGTTCCCAAGGACAAGTGTTATCGTAATATGAAGAGAAGCGTATTTTTTTCCGAAAACATGCAACTTGCGATAAATATAGCAGAGAGACAGTTAGCGAAGCAGATTTGCATAATGCAACGTCGACAAAATACACGATTGGAAAAAAAAAGCATTACTATGAGCGATTGTAATTACAATATTCACGCTCATGGAGACGTATACAGTGAGATCCCGATTGGATGTGTTATAGTTGACAACGATACTGGTAAGGTTTTAGCGAGAGCACATAATGAGACTATAAAAACGAATAATCCAACTCGACACGCGGAGATTGTATGTATAGATAAAGCAATGAGGAGACTAAGGACTAATCGTCTAACTAATTGCAGTATGTATGTCACACTGGAACCGTGCTGTATGTGTGCCGGTGCTATATCACTCGCGAAGATCGATAGATTGTATATAGGATGTTTAAGTCGAAAGACAGGTGCCGTTGTTAGTAATTTACACTACTTTTTACGCAATAATTGTAATCACAGACCAGACGTTTACTATCCAATAATGGAGGAGAAGTGTCGTGGGTTGCTACGAGGATTTTTTAGAGATGTATGACGACATCTGCACTTATACATACTTATACATAGAGAATGAATAGGTTTTTTAAAAAACACTCTTGAAAAAAAGCTAATGATATTATTTTAATAGTTGAGTAGTGAATAGATAGTGAGTTGATGGATATTTACAACGAGTGTTAAGTGAGCGTATCGTTGTTGATAACATTTCACTAACGATGTAGATATGTGTATCGATGTTGTGTTTATTGAGTAGATTTTATGAACTTGGAGAAGTTTACGGAGAAAGCGAGAGGAGTTATCAGTGAGTCCGAGTCCGTTGCCGCTGGATACCATCATCAACAAATATGTTTAGAGCATCTTCTAAAGGTATTGTTAGATGACGAAAATGGTGCGGTAGTAAGAGATATAAATACGATATGCGGAGTAAATGAGATGTCTCTGAGGGCGAAGTTGACGGAGGAGTTGAATAAAAAGCCAGTTGTAGAAGGTGGTGGTGTAGGGCAGATTTATTATAGTCGTGATTTCGCTGAGATGTTAGGGAAGGCCGAACAAGTAGCGAAGAAGTATGGCGACGAGTATACGACGATTGAGTGTATTTACGAGGCAATGCTTAGTTTATCGCATACGTCTGTATCGAAGATATTGTTGTCGTCCGGTCTAACCCCGAGAGCAATACATGACGCGATAACTCAACTTCGTGGCGGAAGACAGGCTAACAGTTCGAATGCAGAGGATTTATTCCATGCAATAAAGAGATACGGTAAGGACCTGACAAAGAGAGCGAGCGAGGGGAAGATAGATCCGATAATAGGTAGAGATGAGGAGATAAGACGTGCCATACAAATTCTATCACGTAGAAGCAAGAATAATCCTGTCCTTATAGGAGACGCAGGAGTCGGAAAGACGGCAATAGTCGAAGGATTGGCCCTACGTATATTCAAGAACGACGTTCCAGAGAATCTGAAGGATAAGAAGATAATAGAACTCGACATGGGAGCACTTATAGCTGGTGCTAAGTTTCGTGGTGAGTTCGAGGAGAGACTAAAGGCAGTTTTAACGGAGATAGAGAAGAGCGATGGAGAGATAATAATGTTCATAGACGAAGTGCATACATTAGTTGGAGCAGGCGCTACGAGTGGTGCGATGGATGCCTCAAATCTATTAAAGCCGGCGTTATCGCGTGGACTTTTGCACTGTATAGGAGCGACGACCGTCGACGAGTATAGAAAGTATATAGAAAAGGATCCGGCGTTAGCACGTCGCTTTCAGCCTGTTGTGGTATGCGAGCCGAATGAAGAAGATAGTATAGCTATTCTACGTGGTATAAGATCGAAGTACGAAGCACATCACGGGGTGCAAATATCCGATGGTGCAATTTTGTCAGCCGTTCATTTGTCGCAGAAGTATATAAACGATCGATTTCTACCAGATAAGGCGATCGACTTGATGGACGAAACGGCGAGTCGTGTCAGGATGCAAATTAATAGTAAACCCGAACAGATAGACGATTTAGAACGTAAGATATGGAATCTGAAAATAGCAGAAGAGGCATTGAAGCGTGAAAAGGACGACGATAGTGTGAAGAAATTAGCGGAGACAAAAACAGAACTCGAACGTCTAGGTAAACAAGAGTTAGAATTGACTACGCAATGGGAGACGGAGAAATTGAAAGTTAGTAAGGTTAAATCTCTAAAAGAACAGGTAGCGGATTACGAGTTTCAGGTGGAGCAAGCGAAGCAGAAGGGCGATCTTGCGACGGCGAGTAAATTGCAATACGAGACTATACCAAATGCAAAGAAGGAGTTAGATATGATAGTATCTGAAATAAAGAAAAGCGGTGGTTTATCTCTGATTCGTGAGACAGTGACGAGCGATGACGTTGCATACGTCGTATCAAAAATGACAGGGATACCAGTTGATAAAATGATGGCTAGCGAGAAGCAAAAGCTATTGAATATAGAACAAGAAATTGCGAAGAGAGTGAAAGGGCAAGATCACGCGATAAGTGCTATATCGAATGCAATACGTCGATCGAGAGTTGGACTTTCTAGTGAGAATAGACCGATTGGATCGTTCTTATTTGCTGGTTCCACTGGCGTTGGTAAGACCGAGTTAGGAAAGGCACTAGCAACGTTCATGTGCGACGATGAAAAAGCGATGACACGACTTGATATGTCGGAGTACATGGAGAAGCATTCCATATCAAAGTTAATAGGTTCTCCTCCGGGATACGTTGGATACGACGAAGGAGGAAAATTGACGGAGTCCGTTAGAAGAAGACCGTATCAGGTGATTTTGATGGATGAGGTAGAGAAAGCACATCCTGACGTTTTCACCTTGCTACTTCAAGTTCTTGACGACGGAAGACTTACAGATAGTCATGGGAAGACTGTAAATTTCTGCAATACTATAATAATAATGACATCGAATCTTGGTGCAAATATAGTGAACGATAAGCCGGATATAAAGGAGGAGAAGTTAGAGGAGAGTATAAGAGACGAGATAATACGCTTCTTTCGTCCAGAGTTTATCAACAGAATTGACGAGATAGTATGCTTTCATCGTCTCAGAAAGGAGGATATCGACTCGATTATTGAGATACAAGTTGGATATTTGAATAATAAGCTTAAAGAGCGTAATATTGGACTACTATTAGACGATAAGGCGAGAAAGTTTTTGTCGGACAAGGGATATGATGTGCTTTACGGTGCTAGACCTTTGAAGAGAGTCATACAGAGGTGTATAGAAGATACGATAGCTCAGCATATACTCAAAGGCAATATTAAGGACGGAGACAATATAACGCTATCGAGCGACGGAGAGAAGATATTGTTCGTCAGGAGTGAGCACGGGAAGAGTAAATAAAGACGGCATATCTGTATATGTTCATTGATTTGCTTTTTTGTATTGCAATTTATTTTTATACACACTAACAGATAATAGTTTATTTATTTAGTAGTCAAAGTGGGTAGAATTTTTAGACCTCGATTCAACAACGGCACGCAAGATAATGCAAGGAGAGACGACGGTAGGCGACGAGTTAATTGGCATGCAATACCAGAGGTTCGAGTCATAGATAGCGAGGGTAAGATGATAGGTATCGTTGAGACGCAACAGGCTCTACAGATGGCACGTGACGCGGGGTTAGAGTTGATAAATATATCTCCAAAAGCGACGCCGCCAGTTTGTAAGATATATGACTACGGAAAGTATAAATACGAGCAACAAAAGAAGCAAAAGGGTAATAGAAGTACCACTAAGTTGAAAGAGATACAGTTCACAATGCATATTGGTGCGAACGATCTTGATATAAAGCTGAAGAAAGCGATTCAATTTCTAGAAGCAAATAACTCAGTTCAGCTTGTTATGCAACTGAAAGGTCGTGATATGCCTAGAATTGACGTTGCAATGCAACTGATGCAGAGTATATGTGAGAAGTTGGAGTCGAATGCGAAGCAGATAACCGAACCGAAGATAACGGGAAGAAAGATAATTGCGATGTGCAATTGATAGAAGGAGTTATTTACTATTTTCGTGCCTTTTTCAGTAATACTTTTGCATTTTGAATAGCCTCATCTGTTACTTCGTCGCATGATATCATTTCAGCTATCACTTTGACGCGTTCCTCTTCTGATAGAGATTTCACGATAGTTTTTGCTATATCGAAGTTTTGCTCTTTTTCTACGAGCAGATGTTTATTAGCGCATGACGCTGTTTGTGAGTTATGAGTTATGCAAATGACTTGCGTCGTTTTCGAGAGGTTTGTCATTTCTTGCCCGATAGCGAAGGCGACGTTTCCACTTACACCTGTATCAATTTCGTCGAATATGATTGTCGCTGTTTCCTGTGTAGAGCATAGAGTTGACTTAAAAGCTAGCATGAAGCGAGATAGTTCACCGCCTGATGCTATTTTATGTATAGGTGCAGGTTTTAGTCCTGCATTCATTGATGCGAAAAAGACTACTTTATCAATACCTTCTTTCGTCGGCTCAATTTCTTCGAAGTTTGTATAGAATTTAACTTTTTCCATTTTTAGTTTCTGTAATTTTTCTATAACGATTTGTTCTAGTTTCTTAGCG
>CALCWF010000185.1 GCA_937906355.1 uncultured Rickettsiales bacterium | reverse complement strand
GTATTACAGTAGGAGCAGAAGGATTGTATGCTTTTTATCAAAAACAAGATTTCATAGCAGGTGTAAAAATTTATACAATAAGACACTGTAAAATGAATAAGAATATTGGTTTGTTTTTATGCTGTCTATTAAACAAAAAAGTAGACCAATATTCTTATAATAATGCAAGAATTTTAGATAAATTAAAACAAGAAACAATCAAACTCCCAGTCACACCGCAAAGACAACCAGACTTTGAGTTTATGGAAAAGTTCATCGAGGAGATTAAATTATAATCTCTCAAAGCAACGTCAACTCAATCAATCGTGATATCGTATAGCAATAGCAAAACAAATACAGTGATACAGTGGAGATACGGTGGCGAGGGAGAGATTCGAACTCTCGACCCACGGATTATGATTCCGTTGCTCTAACCAACTGAGCTACCGCGCCTCAAAGATAGCTTCTCTTATATACTAATAAAAGTCAAGAAATTAGCACTCGTAGTCTGCACGTCGTCAATTAATCAACAAGATGCTACAAACAAAAACGACGAATAAAATATTACAATAAACGATATACGTCCAACAAATACTGTCAACAAAACGACGCACGGTATATAGTTCTTTTTATTGACAATAATCTTCGACGCGAGAGATACATCATGTATGCATTTATGTCGTTAGAAATCTTCATACACGCATTCACTGCAACGTTCGCGATGCTATGCGTCGTAGGACCTATATGTATGACAGTTATCAACACGACAATCGCATACGGCTTTAGCGTTGGAATATCAGCCGGTGCCGGCGTGGCGGTGGCAGACACCGTATATATAGTCGTCGCAAGTTTAGCAATAGTTGCGTTAGAGGGTATACTAAGAAGTAAAATAATCACAGCGATAGGTCTATGTGGAGGTATATTTCTATACTACTTAGTATATAAATTCTGGAACACGAAACCAGTCTCGAAAAGCGAAAAAGTCTCCGGAAATCGCTTGAAGAGCTTCATGACGCTATTCTGTCTAACTCTAACTGGTCCAACGACTATTCTCACCTACCAGCTTCCTCGGAACTGGAAATTTCAGTGCAATATCAGCAATATTAGGTGGTATATGTGGGACATTCTTATTCTACTTCATACTCGTCTCAGTTCTATCGACGATAAGAAAAAAAGTAAGTGATAAAAATATAATGATACTAAATCGCTTCGCTTCAATAGTCATTGCTATACTGGCTACCATCTTAATCACCTCGTCGATAAAGGAATTGTTATCATAACACATCGTAGTAATAATATATCGTCATCACAATTATATAATAATAATTGATAAACATAGCATTTGCAAAAAACATAATACTTGCAAATTATTTCTATCATTTCAATTTGTCTATTGGATTACTTGTTTTAGTTTCATATAATTATATTGATGTTTTTTATTTAAGATAATCTGTCGTTCTTGATTCAACTCAATCAAATTCACAGATGTAGATACGTTTCATTTACGTACACTTTGGTTGCTTTATTAATAATAAATCTTCATCAAAGATGTGTAGGCGTAATAAGGTAGCGTTAAATCGTGTCTTTTAGCTGATCTGTTTTAGCTAATCTGTCTATTTCTTGGGAGGCTATCTTTGTAGTTTTTAATGTTTTATACAAAAAAATACAACTATATATAAAGATATACTAAAAATTAATGAAACTAAAAAAGTAATGTGTATATTTTAGTAAAATTAGTTAGTTTTTTTATTTGTTTTTTTATGTTTAAAATCGTTAAACAAGATGTTAATGTTGGTGATTCCGTTATCACGTTAGAAAGTGGCTATATGGCAAATCAAGCCGATGGATCAGTTGTAGCTAAGTGCGGTGGAACGACCGTTTTATGTGTAGTCTGCACGGCCAAGGAGGATAGTCCAGATGTAGATTTCTTTCCTTTGACTGTCAATTATATCGAGAAGGCTTATGCGTGTGGTAAAATACCTAGTGGATTCTTCAAAAGAGAAGGTAAACAATCTGAACGTGAAATCTTAATCTCTCGTCTCATAGATAGACCTATACGTCCAATTTTCGTAGACGGATATTATAGAAATACACAAATCATATGCACTCTATTATCCTACGACGGAAAGACGGAACCAGATATGGTCGCCCTAGTCGGTGCGTCTGCTGCGGTAGCAGTCGCCGGTCTACCTACACAAGGAATAGTGAGCGGTTGTCGTGTCGCGTATATTAACGGTAAATATGTCGTTAATCCAACGAACGATAAGCTTAAAGATAGTAAGCTAGACTTAGTTGTCGCTGGAACAACTAACGCTGTTTTGATGGTCGAATCAGAAGCTGATATTCTATCGGAAAATGAGATGCTTAAAGCAATTGAATGCGGGCAAAAAGAGATAAACAAGTCCGTCAAACAAATCGAACAGTTCGTTAAAAAAGTAGGTAAAGCTCCTTCCGTCGTGTTCTATCCACGTAATCGCGAAAAGCTTTACAAAGAAATCAAAAAGATGGTCGGTGCTGATGTAGCGAAAGCTTTCAAAATACAAAACAAACTCGAAAGACATCGCACGTTAGACGAGATCTATAAAGAGGTTAAAAATAAGTTAATGAGCGATGAAAAATGCTGTTGTGATAAATGCGATTATTGTTGCGAAGACGACAAGAAGTGCAAGAATAGCAAAAATAAGAAAACAAAAGAGTGTAAAGACGCAGACAAAAAATGTTGCAATCTCGTTAGTCAAAACGGTGAGCCAATAGAAATGAACGAGGTAGACATAAAGTTAACATACGCTCGTTTAGAAGAAGAAATCGTCAGAGGACAAATAATGAAAGATAAGGTCCGTATAGATGGACGTAAACTGGACGAGGTTAGACGGCGTGCTACCAGAGGTTCACGGTTCAGCAGTCTTTTCAAGAGGACTCACGCAAGTAATGGCTGTAGCTACGCTAGGAACTTCCCAAGATGAGCAACAAGCTGATTCTTGTACTGATTCAAATCAAAGTCAAAGATTCATGTTGCATTACAATTTTCCAGGTTATTCAGCTGGTGAAGCTACTGCTCCAAAGGCTCCTGGTCGTCGTGAGTTAGGACACGGTAATCTGGCACGTCGTGCTCTATCACCGGTTATTCCTACAAAAGAGGAATTTCCATATTCAATTCGTGTCGTCGGAGAAGTATTGAGTTCCGATGGTTCAACGTCACAAGCGACGGTATGTAGTTCATGTTTAGCTCTAATGGATATGGGCGTTCCATTGAAAGCACCAGTTGCTGGTGTAGCTATGGGGCTCATAAAGGATGAAGACAAGTATGAAGTTCTAACGGATATAATGGCCGATGAAGATCATCTTGGTGATATGGACTTCAAAGTCGCTGGTCCTCTTAGCGGAATAACGGCTTTACAAATGGATATAAAGACGTTCGGTATCACGATTGAAATAATGCGTAATGCATTAGCAAAAGCTAAAAAAGCTCGTGAGCATATAATGTCTAAAATGACAGCTATTCTTCCAAAGCCAAGGAAGGAGATGAACGACAATGCACCTAAAATCTTCAATATGACCGTCGAAGAGAAGAAGGTGCCAGATATAATAGGTAAAGGTGGTTCGAATATAAAAAAAATATGCGAAACATCGCATGCAAAAATAGATATAGTAGGAACTACCGTTACTATATTCGCTAACAATCAAGAAGAGCTAGCAATTGCAAAAGAAATGGTCGAAGCAAGTATCGGTGAAATCGAGTTCGGTCGTATTTTCG
>CALCWF010000184.1 GCA_937906355.1 uncultured Rickettsiales bacterium | reverse complement strand
TCGCCTCTAGCGCCTCTACATTAGAACTCAAATCTATTGCCGCACTATAAACAAATATATTCGCATCACCTAGATTATCAGCTCTGTGTCCTATCGACACATCAATACCAACCTTTTTTAGCTTTTCAGTATTCAAATTCTCCGTCTCATTACTACCACGAACGTTATATCCACAATCTCTAGCTAATAAAGCTAGTCCGCTCGTACCTATACCGCCTATACCGCAAATAAACATCTTATTGCTATTGCTAATACTTCTCAGAATCTTCTCGATTCTATCCTGAAGAAACATAAAAAATCACCATAGCACCTCGACTTTTTTTTTATTTGCAATTGAAATTATCGATCAAACGCGCGAAGGATAAGAGGAGATGCGAGACATAAACATCGAAATAGTGACATACTCAACTCATCACTCATTCGATGCCTATTCATTCGATGCCTCTTACTTTTTATCCATCACTCGGTCTCGTTAACGATTATCGTATTATAAATATCTACATTTTTACCTACATCATTACTGTTATCGCTCTTAGCATTTTTATTTTTATTCACGTAATCGGATGTCTTCCTTATGACCTCATCTTTTACTTCGAAATTATGATTTCGAGTGCTATTCATATCAATCAATTTCGTTTTTCCCACTCTCTTCGACTGTTTAATTGACGTCATTGTTGTATTCTTGTTCTTAATATTCTTATTTTTAATATTATCCTTCACTTTTATCTTTGTTTTCGCGAGACCCGTATCTCTATTCGTATCCTTATACACATAGTCTATTCGTGGAGCTATCTTTATATTCACAGTTACGTCATTGTTCTGTCCATTCGTTGTACTATTATCAATGGCACTATTTGCAATGCTACTATCTATACTTGCACTTTTATTATCACTTTTATTGTCATTGAGCTGGACGTTACTTAATTCACCTTGTTTCACAATAGCGTCATTAGTAGTATCATTCTCGAAAACATTCTCGCTATACTGCTTTTCTCGTTGTCTTTACCCTCCGTCATATCGTTTTTTTCTACATTTTCCACATCAGAATCGCTACCGCTGTCGATATCTCCGGTTTTAACTTCGTTCGATTGTGATCCGCTGTTCTCGGTGGTTTGAACGCTCTTTTTATTACTACGCACGATCGTCTTTGTGAAAAATATACCAACAACGAGACTCACAACTGTGACTATCGATATAAAAACTATCTCTACTTTCTTGTTCATAATACGTTATCAGATCATCAAACAAAACCACGCAATTATTCTTGCATATTAGAAATAAATTTCAACACTACTCTCGTATAGAGCGTGATCCTGAAAAGTCTTTTAGATGTAGCATCGGTATACAAATATACGACAGTCATATGTATAGGACTGCTATACTCTCAAAACGTAAACAAAATCAATCTAATTAGTTATTTGTATAAAAAAAAATATCATGTCGACGAATGTCAATTAGACAGAGCTACACTTGAATCGGAGATTTTAGAGTTAAAAAAAGAACTCTCATTTGTCAAAAAATATCAAGAACTATACGATAAGATGTCAAATAATCTAACCATCGTATCTCTATTAGAAGTCTACTTCTATAACAAAGATCAAAACGAAAAATACGTCATAGCAAAATCGAATAATAAGGTGGACATAAACGATATAGTAGTCGATAATCATCGTTTTCTCATCGGTCGCGTAATATACGCAACAAAGAGTAATACAGTAAAAGTGCAAACAATAGACGACGAGAAATCGTTCATCCCGGCAATCGTCAACGATATAGATGGCGTAATAATAGGAACAAACAACGATAAATGTAGAATCGAATTCATATTACTAGATGACAGTAACAGCAACAGAGTAAAGATAAATAAGGTCGGTAACGACGCACTCGTTCTAACATCGGGGAAAGAGCATTACACGCCGAAGGGTATAATAATCGGGAAAATAAATAAGATCAACGAAAAATACTGCGTCACAAGTAACGTCGATAAATTCGACAAACTCGCCGTCGTAAAAAATAAAGAATAAAAAACGACCAACAATTATACAAAAATCTGCATTCACGATACGTTCTAAATATCGTTTCAGTATATACTAAACTAGCGTCGTTGACAATTATTTATCGCAAACAACTCTTATATGTCTTTTATATTAAATATTGAACTATGTGTGGAATTATAGGTATTTTGAAGTCGAAAAATGACGCCGTCGACGAAGTAGTAGCTGTTCTAAAAAAGCTGGAATACCGTGGATACGACTCAGCTGGTATCGCCATAATAGACAAAGACAAAGAATTAAGCATCCTAAAAGAGACTGGCAAGATAATTAATCTGGAAAAATTAGTTAATAGAACAGACGGATTCGTTAGCGATATAGCTATAGGTCATACACGTTGGGCTACACACGGTAAAGTAAGTATCGAGAACTCGCACCCTCACTTCACGGACAAAGTCGCTATAATCCATAACGGAATAATCGAGAACTACAAAGAAATAAAAGAAAAAATGATAAGTGCCGGCTATCAGTTCGAAACTCAGACCGATACGGAGGCTGTCGCCGTTCTCATAACTTACTTCCTAGATCTTGGATTCGATACGAAAAATGCTTTTCAAAAAGCAATCTCCTCCGTCAAAGGCTCCTACGCAATAGTCGCCGTGTTCAAAGGAGAGAATAGATTCATGGCATTCGCAAAAAGCAATTCACCTCTCGTAGTAGGTCGAACAAAAAAAGACGAATACTACATATGCTCAGAAATAAATGCTATCAGTGAGTATATACATACGGCGTACTACGTGAACGACGGAGAGTTCGGTTTCATAGAAGACACGAAAATCGAGATACTAAACGAGTCTGGGAAAATCACGCCAAACTTCGTGGAAGTCGATAAAAAAAGTACAATGAGCGATGTCGGTGAATACGAAACTTATATGCTAAAAGAGATAATAGAACAACCATCCGTCATTGGTGGAGTAATAAATCACTACTTTACTATAAAAAATAAGATAGACTTCAATTTTCCGGAGTTCCACTTCTCTCTTTCTTCTCTCAAGGAAGTAAATATAGTCGCATGCGGAACTAGCTATCACGCAGGTTTGACAGCATCTTATTACTTCGAAAAATA
>CALCWF010000183.1 GCA_937906355.1 uncultured Rickettsiales bacterium | reverse complement strand
AAATCAAAAATTAAGTATTATCAAAAATTACTGCCGGTAGATGCTGACATATTTTATAGCACATACTGATATTTTGTTGATAGCGTTTGCTCAACTTTTGTATTCAAAACTACGCTATTTACCGGTTGTAATTAGTAATCTTGCGATTTTATCTGGATCTTTGCTCGGTGTTAACAAAATTCTTTTACTTGAAATATCAGCAATGCTTAGTGCCATTTACGTAACCATACATAACAGGAAATTTAAGATATCTAGTTTGTTCTACTTTGTATCGATATCTATTGGCTGTTTCATGATCGCCGTAAGAGAAACAAGTGCGAACTTCTTACGTATATTTATAACAAGCATTTGTTGCATCGATAATACGCATATAGATGCGGTTATATATCTTTATACACTTATATTTATGCTTTTAATTATCGGCTTTATTCCATTTGCGGAGTGGATGATGTATCTTTTTTCTATATCTAACGCTCTCTTTAAAATGACGTGTTTCGTTATACCGACGTTTCTATCGTTGGACGTCATGCAAGAACTCATGAGATCCGACAATCTATACATATTCAGATATTTTGGTGCGTCTATATGCTTTTATAGCTTTTTGTGCCTGTTTTTCAACAAGGACTTTCGTGTAAATTTTGTTTATGTGATTACGTATTTTTACGGCTTACAAATCATGCAATCCTCGGTCTCTGTGATTCAGCCGAATAATTGGATTATTTGTTCTATTCTGACAATATCTTGTTGCGACAATTTTATGTCGAAGAGAATTGCAAAGTATAAGTATGGCGGTATGAGAAACATATTTTTTTCAAATAACATCGACAAACTACTATCTGTGTTTTATTTTTTACTACTAATCGTAACATTCAGTCCAATATATTATATTCTAAGTATCGAGGAAAACATCATGGAAATCATTGCTATCAATTTGGCTGTATGCTTTTTTGCCAAAATTCTTTGCATAGCATTCGTCACGAAGCAAAGAACAGGCTACAATAGATATATTGATATACATAGGACGTTTAGATTTGTATTAATACTCTTAATATCGTCAATATTATTGATTAATAATGCAGTTTCTTATCTTCACATATCGTCGTATCGCATCCTCGTGATCAGTATTTTTGTCTTCACGATGACAATGTTATTTTCTTACGCTTTCGCGAAAACATCGCAACCGTATTTCCTGACAAGCCGAATGTATTTTAACGTAGTAGTAGAAATATTCAGGGCATTCAAAGTTGGTTGCTTGATAACATCGACTACCATATCTGATTTTTTCAAAACACTAAAACGTCATGCAGATAGCGAACTATTTTCATCGTCGTTACAGAAAATCGCGGATATTTTATACGGTAAACATATATATTTTTATATTTACTTTTTAGTTCAAATGTTAATTGTTTTAGCGATAGAATGTGTCATCACGTAGCATGAGAAAAAACACCCTGAAACGACAACGCTCTTCTTTTCCACTATCAAAACTTATCTACTCGGTAATTTTGTCAATGATTTTGTCGTTTTCCGTTCTTTTTTTATCGACGAAAAATGCCATCGCCGATGATGATGACGATATGTTTTTCCACGAGTCATCAGTAGTCATAAACAAGACGGATCCTTGGGAAGCATTCAATCGAAAAATATTCAAATTCAATGTGTTCTTTTACGATAACTTGCTAATTCCATTCGGCAATTTTTATACAAACAATATTCCACTTGTTGTAAGATGGAGCTTTAAGAATATAGCACACAATTATACTTTTACCCCGAGAGATGCTATCTTATCGGTTCTCGACGCCGATTTAGAAGGAATTCTTGTATCATTCTGGCGTTTCGCGATTAATTCATTCTTCGGTTGCTTCGGAGTCGACGATCCGGCTACGAAACTAGGTCTGATGCCTTATGATAAGAATATAGGCAATATCTTGTATTTTTATCACATTCCGCGTGGAAATTATATAATGTTGCCACTGATCGGTCCTAGCAATTTGAGAGATACCATCGGACAAGCAATGTATATGCTCACGACGAGCACAATGTGGTTAAAATATGTCTTTCACGCCGGGGACTATGCATACATTATGAGCTATTATGACGCAGCGAGCGTCTGGCATATCCCGTTTAGAAGTAACGAAGATCTTATCTGGATATCTTTTTACACTGAAGCGGGAAATTACTTCAACGTAGCAATAGATAGGATACAAACAATAAAGTTTTTAAGTGAAAACGCCATAGATAGATATGTTAGTTTTAGAACGTCTTATTTTCAGAATTTAGATTTGTCCGAAAAAAGATACATAAAGCGTAGAATAGAAGGAAATACGACGAGATTAAACATATGCGATTACGAAGGTATGACCGTTCTGCCTGACGAATGCGACGAGGATCCGAAAGTATACAATACAATTGTCGGCAATAAAAACAACGATAGCTGATCGACAGTATCTAACAATTTTAACAATAATCTTTTTGAAGAATATAGCGTAGAATTCGACGACTTGGTCGTAAGACGATATTTTCGCATGCGATACTATTGCAAAAGTAGATTCTAACTTTCGTATATATTATTTATATTAAATCTTTCAAGAACATCGCTCTCGAGCTTCTCCATTATTTCTCGTTCTTCGTTCTTCACGTGATCGTAGCCTATTAGATGTAAAACGCTGTGAACGAACATATGCATTAAACGATCACTGAATGATTTATTATATTCTCTCGCTTCTATCTGTATTTTACTGAAAGACAACAAGATCTCTCCTAGATATACAGTGTTGCACTTCTTAGCGTCAATTGAAACACCTCGCTGAACACCGTTTGCAAACGACAAAACGTTAGTTTCTTTATTTATATTACGATATTTATTGTTGTAGTACATCATTGCCCCTTTATCGAGAAAACTTATATTCACGAATACGATTCGTGGATTTATGTTTGTTCTTTTAAAACACTCTTTTATGAGGATAGACATTGTTGATCTCGTTAGTGCGTTTTTCCCCCATATTTTATCTTTATATACGTCTATCACTATCTTCATACTATTTTATACAAAAGCTATTTATTAGTATCAACGATAATCATTCTCACACAAACTACTACAATATATTGTTAACTTGTTCTATTGAATCTTACAAAAGATGGTCTAAAAACATAAAAACATAAAAAACATATAATTATATACTTATATATTTTTATTAAAAATAGTTAATCGAAAACAAACGTAATTGAAATGAAAAATTATATAAATTACATCATCGCACTTATTATGCTGGCGTCAGCAAACATACTCTCGTGGCACGCTTACGCGGAAGGTTGGCTACAACCGAAGGGACAGGGAATATTCATTAGCAGTTTTTCGATACAGTCATTCTATGGTAAAAATTCAAGCAATGCCTTCGATAAAAAGACAAACGTGCTACAAAGTGTTTTGAATTTATATGGCGAATATGGCTTAACAAGAAGAATCACAGTTGGTGCGAAAGTAATCGGAGTTAATAATGACGTATATCACGGAAAAAATTTTATCAATAACATAGATAGTCGCTCGTTCGGCGTAGATACGATAAACGTATTCACACGTTTAGGTATTATACGCCACAACGATATTGTCGCTTTCTCCATAGCTTCACAGATAGGAGCACCGAATATACGTAGCAACGATGCACCTTACTTCGATATCCACTGTTGGTCGTACGAAACGCGTGCCGAGCTAGGGCTAAATCTAACAAAAAACGATTTCTTGACAATAGATGTCGGATTGCATGCGAATATTAATTATTGGTATGATGAAGTCAGGACAAATATAACTTTCGGACATTATTTCATACCAGAACTTTTATTCATTGCTCGATTTCAAAAATATGCGTATATAATAAAAAATACAACGGGTAGGGATAGCTCAATTTTTGATATAATTGCTCAATCTGGCTTTGCAAAAGCTAGCTTTTCGTTTGTAGCGGCATTAAGTAAAAGATGTATGCTCGAGGTTGGCTTTTATAGCTCAATAAAATCTGGCATAACTTTCACAAAGGAACTAGATTTACATCTACGTGGTATGTATACAAGTATATGGTGGTCGTTTTAAAGTAGAAAGTCGATATATTATTTATCGGATCTATCAACTTATCAATCTACTATCTAAGTATATTTGGTTTTGAACTTTTGACTTCACTAATTTCACCGTTCCCCTCTTTCTCTTTTAGTAGAAAGATAACATTCTGTAATTTCGCGACATACATATTTTTAATAATCGCGTCGTTAAATTTGATATTTTTCGCCCCAAGTATACATTCAATAGCTGGCTTATACTTTTCAAGATTGAAATTATCATCTTTCGCATACTTAATTTCACGTTCAATCACACTAATAAAATTGTTCACTTTTGTCTCACTCGACAAAAAATCGAATTGTCGCCACGTCTCCGGTGATGCATTGACCAGATAATACAATTTTTGGTATACGTTTACCCTTAGACCTGTTAAAATATCCAATGCTTTTTTTAAACGTTGATCGTCATTATATATACGTCGCTCGTCGCACTTGATAGACGCTTCCTGTATCTTAGAGTTTTTTTCATTTTTAATCTTTATAGTCATCTTAACTACATCTCTCGCAGAGAACGAGAATATTTTACTAAAAAAAATAAAAAAGACAAATACAAATTACTAATATCTCATATAAATTGCATGACATCTATCTATATTACTACTCTATATCTATATTTAGACTGATAAATGCCACTATCATTTATACAGATCCTATAAAGCTTTGATATCAATCTCAAAAAGAGGTAATTATATACTTAACACGTAATGCAAAATAAAATCATTTTTTAATGATTTTATTTAATAAATCGTCAAACTCCTTATTGTCTTCGTGCTCTAATTCTGGATTTTCTTTTAAGATTTCTTGTGTTGTTTTGTTTTTTTCTATATTATTTTTTTTAATTCGCTTTTTATTTTTAATAAACTCTATTACTTCCTTTCTGCTTTCTGCTATTGCTCCTTCTCTCGCTTCTTCAAGTTCCTTTTGTTTTCTTTTAAAATCAAAATCATCATAATCTTTTTTAACAATTTTTTCCATTTCTTCGTATGATATATTACCGCAATTTTGTAATAATGGATATTTTGATACTCTAATAATATTTTCTGTTTCTTGTTTCCAATCTTCTATTGTCATTGGTATTTCTTTTTCTGCCTGTGTTTCCATATGGTCTAAAAGTAGATTTACTAGCAATTTTAATAATTTTAATTCTTTTTCAGTTAAGTAGTTTTTGGCAATAAAAACATCTCCTTTCCTCACTTTACTACCTTCGAAATTAGTTGTTCCAAAATTATTATCTTCTTTTTTATGTCTTTCTACGACAATTTCGGCCGCGGTTTTACCAGTAATTGCATATAATAGTTTATTTTGGACTTCTGCAAAAAACGTTTGCACTTCTTTATCATTTTTTCTTATTTCATAATCAGTTGCAGTAGCATAAATATCTCTAACTTGTTGATAAAATAATTTTTCACTTGTTCTTATTTCTCTTACTCTTTCTAATAATTCCTTAAAATATGATTTATTGTTCGGATCTTTTAATCTTTCATCGTCTATTGCGAAACCTTTTATTAAATACTCTTTTAATATTTTTGTGGCCCATATTCTAAATTGTGTTGCTCTTGCTGAATTTAAACGATAACCAACTGCAATTATCATATCAAGATTATAGTGTAAAACATTGTAGATTTTGCCGTCAGAGGCAGTTTGTGCAATTTTTGCACAAACTCGTTTTTCCAATAATTCCCCTGTTTCTACAATATTTTGTATATGTCCGGCAATAACACTTCTATCAACACAAAACAACATAGCAATCTGTTGTTGCGTCGCCCACAATGTATCTTCATCGAAACGCTTTAACTCGACGTTGCTACCATTTTGACAGTGATAAATTAGTAATTGTAGATCTTTTTCACTCATAAACTTAACCAACTAAAACCTTATAATACAATCTCTTATTCTCACAACCATAAAACCAGTTTGTAAAAATACTAATGTCATTAAATAACCTATTATTATATCTATATGTAAATTCATTGATATATTTTTGAATATGTTTATTTGAAGCCCAATGATAAACGCCGTATAGACCTCTTTTTAATTGAGACCAGAAACCTTCAATAGAGTTTGTATTGATTTTATAAACTGTTCTACCATCTTTTGTTTTCTTGTCTCTATAATACTCTCCAACACAATGTTTTACAAATTCGCGATTGTAATACTTATTCAAATCATCGTATCCGTTATAACTATCTGTGAAAATGTTTGATTTATCTTCACAATTCAAATGAACTTTTGGCAATAAGTTTTCTTTTTCATTGCTTGATACTTTATACGCTCTTACTTGTTTTGTATCACTGTCAACAAGTCCAATAATGCAGATTTTTTCATTTTTGTTTTTCTTGTCTGCATGTTTATTCGTCTCACTTCCTCCAATATAAGCTTCGTCTATTTCCGTTGTTCCATCAAACTTATTGTTGTTGTCATTTTTTATCAATTCACGAATGCGTTGAAGCATGAACCAAGCGGATTTTTGAGTTGTTCCAAGATATTTAGATAATTGAATTGAAGATATACCCTTTTTTAAGGATGTTGCAAGAAATATTGCCAAATACCATTTATTTAATGGTAATCTACTACTTTCAAAAATAGTGCCCATTCTTACAGAATATTGTTTTTTGCAATTCATGCAAGTATAAATATGTCTTGTGCTGTGTTTGCAATGATGATTTGATTTACAAAAAGGACAAATTGCATTATTTTCACCCCATCTTCTTATTTCTAAATCTTTTATACATTCTTCATTATTTGAGTATTTTACTTGAAATTCTATAAAGTTCATATACTTTTATATGTTTTTAGTATTTTAAATAAATACTTGTCAAATAAAATTATGTTTTAAGTATATAATTACTCAAAAAGATATTGAAAATAATCAATTATATGATTCGTAGAATATAGAGATATGGACTATCATTCGATAAATGACGATATGCAGACGGAAGAATCCGATTCATATCCTCATTTGTGCAAATTTCTAATACTCGTTCTTTCTTTATTTACGCTCGTTAACATTCTGTTTTTTTTCTTCATCAAAAATACAACGCACGAACTGAGTATCCAATCGCTGAAAATAAACAACGAGATAGTAAACGAGACAAGGCAATACTCCATCATAAAGGCTAATTTCAGCAAAAAATACAACGTTAAAACACTTAAAGAAATGGTAAAAAATAAACTTCAGCTGAAGTCATCAAACGTTAAGCAAATTGAAGACATAACAAGTATAATTACAAAACAAAAATAATCACATCATTATATATCTTCAAATCGCACCATCGACACGGGCACTATCGATATATATATATATATATATATGACTTCTATAACAACAGTTCCAAGCGTCGAAACTTTTAAAGCGAAATTTTGCTATTTAATTCTATTTTAGAAAGTAGCGTATAACGGCATCATTCCGTCGGTATAGACATTATTAATTTTACTCCAATGACAATGTCATGACGCTATT
>CALCWF010000182.1 GCA_937906355.1 uncultured Rickettsiales bacterium | reverse complement strand
TTTTACTTTTTCTATCTCGTTTAAGATGCCTTCATATAGCATAATGTTGTTATTGACATCATTTACACTATAAATATCTCTATCACTTGCACTGTTCCAATCGTTGTTATCGCGATGATGTTCTATACTTCTTATTTTTTTCATGTAATGTTGATTCAATCAGCACATCATGATACATTTTTTTCTTTTATATTCAACGGTATTATTGTTTATTTGTTAGCTTTTAATGTTAAAATTTTAATAGCTCGATTAGTTTTCTATTTATTGCGTGCCCAGACTTATTGCAAATGAATTCACCACGAATAAAGCTCCCAGTAGACATGAGATCCCCAATTAGATCGAGAATTTTGTGTCTTGTTGGCTCATTTCTATATCTTAGCTTGCCGTCGTCTACTTTAAATCCATTGTCATCGAATACGACGATATTTTGATAAGTGAAATTTTCTTTTATAGATAGATGTTGTAGCACCTGTTTTTTAGTGCAAAACGTTCTTGCCATTGAGATTTCTTTTACGTAGTTATCGCAATTTTCGTCAAATGTGAGAGTATCTTTTCCAATACTTTTTTCTTCGAAGTCTATTGTGTAGGTGATTCTAAGGTGATCCAATGGTCTTGCTATAATTCCAAAATCATCTATGAAGTATTTTACTTCCTTTGAGACATATTTATATTCATTTTCCTTATCAAAGTTTTTTATGTTTGTGCCGTTTAGTAGTCTTATCCAATATTTTGCACTACCATCTAGCATCGGGATTTCGTTGCAGTTTACATGAATGTCTATATCTGTAATACCAAAAGCCCAGAGAGCGAACATTAAATGCTCTATCATCAAGACTTCGTGTTTTTTGTTTGATATCGTTGTGTTTAGATGTTTTACCTCAAAAATTGACTTTGAGTTTACAACAATTATATTGTCGTCTTTACAGTCATCGCGAATTAGACGAATTCCGTTGCCACACTCAGCGGGGCACAGGCGAACGACTATATCTCTTTTGCTATAAACACCGGTTCCAATATATGATACTTCATTTTCTATTGTTTTACGAAGCATAACCTTGAAAAATCATATCATTAGTATGAATGATTAAGATAAATAAAAATCAAATTCTGATGATATTACTTGATAAAAATTTGCTGTATTGATTTTTAAATTTTAACTTAGAGAGAAAGAAGAGTGCAGTCCTATGTCTGTTGAAGAAAATACTCGTTGGATTATTAACACCTGTCTGGCGAATAAAGGATGGATATTAGATCCTGATAATGCGGGTAGAAATGTATTTTTTGAAGGTGACGTGCCGGACGTTGAATTAAATAAAAAATTAAAACAACTTGGCTTAAGACCGGATTATATCTTATGGAATAAAGAAACGAATACTCCACTTGGAATTATTGAAGCAAAGCGTGGGGGGGGGATATTTCTAACGCATTTCCTCAAGCGATCGAGTATGCAAAAGCATCAAAGGCACCACTTGTTTTTGTAATGAATAATGCTTATTGTCAGACGAAATTCATTACAAACGAAGAAAATGAAGATTATGGAAAACCACTATTTATAAACGAAAACGAAGTAAATGAACTAATAAGAGAAGTTGAAGCACTGCAATTTTTAGAAGAGAAGACAAATTCAATTTATACTATTGAAAAAAAAATTATAGTTTCAAGACAAGAATTGATAAAAATTTTTGAAAACTTAAACGATGTTTTGAGAAGCGAAGGTTTAATTGCTGGAATCGAAAGATTGAACGAGTTTGCCAATGTTTTATTTGTTAAACTTTTTTGTGAGAAAAATGATAAACTTAATATATGGGACACATTTAAATCATCTCCAGATGATTTACTTATAGACACTTTTAATAGTTCAATGAAAAAACTTATAAAAGATTACGATACAGAACTATTTACACCATTACAAATTAAAAAAACGAATACTCTGAGAGATTTGATTTGTCGTCTTGATGAATTGAGATTTTCAAGTATACATCAAGATGTTATAGGAGATGCATTTGAATATTTCCTGCGAAAAGTAATAGCGAGTGGAAACGACTTAGGAGAATATTTTACACCAAGACATATCGTAAAAACAATGGTTAGGTTGATAAATCCATTGTTTGGAGAAAAAGTTTATGATCCATTTTGTGGAACTGGTGGCTTTTTGACTGAAAGTTTTAATTATATAAAGGAAACGTTTTTGATAAAAGACGAAGAAAAGAAAAGAAAACTCTCAAAAGAAACAATTTATGGAAATGAAATAACGCAAAGTGCACGACTTTGTAAAATGAATATGATATTACACGGCGATGGTCATAGCGGTATCAAAAGGCGCAATACATTAGAAAATCCAGTTAATAAGTTGTATGATTGTGTAATTACAAATATGCCATTTTCACAAAAGATAGTGAATAAGGTATTCAATCATGAAACCGGAAAAGTCGAGGTTGTAAATACAATTACAGGACTTTATGAGAACGGTTTAGCAAAAAATAATGGTGACGGTGTTTGTCTATTGCATTGTTTGAGAGCGGTAAAAAAGGGCGGTAGAATGGCAATTGTAGTTCCAGAAGGTGTGCTTTTCAAAAAAGATTTAATGCAAGTTAGAAAACATTTAATGGAACACGCAGAGTTAAAAACTATAATCTCACTTCCAGCAGGAGTTTTTGAACCATATACTGGAATTAAAACTGATATACTTTATTTTGTAAATTGTCATACCGGGTGGACGAAAGACAAAATTTGGTTTTTTGAAGCAAAAAGTGATGGTTTTACTCTAAACAAGCACAGAAAACCGACACAAGAAAACGACCTTAAAAAGGTTAATTTCATAAACTTCAAACTTGACAAGGAAGAAGACATTCAAAGCATCGGCTTTGAGCTTCTTGATTTTGAAAAGATAAAAGAAAATAACTATAATCTTTGTGGGGCGGTGTATAGAAATAATGTTGATAATTTTGGATATAAAACTGAAGCATTAGGAAAAATATGTAATTGTTATCAACCAAAAACAATAGCGATGAAAGATATACAGCAAGAAGGAAAATATAAAGTTTTTGGTGCAAATGGAATTATTGGAAGTTATGATGAATATAATCACGAATATGAAGAAGTGGTCGTAGCTTGTCGTGGTTCATGTGGTGAAGTTAATTATACAGAAAAACAATGTTGGATAACTGGAAATGCTATGGTTTGCCATCCAATAGATGAAAATCAATTATGTAAAAAATATTTATATTATGTATTGAAGAATACAGATATGTCTAAAATAATTACAGGAACTGCTCAGCCACAAATTACAAGAACAACAATAGAAACTTTAAGAGAATTATGGGAAAATCTCCATATCAGTGGAAGAAACAGCCAGATAATTATCATAACAAATTATCAGATTTTAATATTTTACTTTCCAAATTAATCTTCAAATTCTTAATATTATCCATTATATTTCTCCTTTATGAGTAAATATTATAATATATTTCTATTAAATGTCAATATTTTTATTCTTATAATTAATAAATACTGCATAACCCATAGAAACAATATTTATAA
>CALCWF010000181.1 GCA_937906355.1 uncultured Rickettsiales bacterium | reverse complement strand
AAAAAAAAAAAAAAAAAAAAAAAACGTCTAATTTGTCTGGTCACATAAATCAATCATCGCCGGAGGTGCATATGACTTTATTATTCCGCAAACTTGATAGATGTATAAAATTGCTTTTTACTTTTGCATTAGATTTCGTCGCTCCGAAGAAATGCTGTTTTTGCGATGGCACGATATCAAAGACTGATTCTGAGTGTCGCATGTGCGACGATGGTACTACCGCTGATTGTAAACGCGATGATTGTCGTTGTAAAGATCGTTATCGTGGTTTTGTATGCGACTCGTGTCTATCACGTATCAAGTTTATAAATCAGGATACGTGTTGCAAGAGATGCGGGTATCCCATTGAGAGAAGTAGTTTTCTAGATAGAATAATTATATGTCCTAGTTGTGAGTCAGGACAAAGATTTTTTAATATAGCACGTTCAGCGGTTCAATATAAAATGCTTACACGAAAAGTTTTGTTAAACATGAAATATTACTATCAAACTGAGTGCTTACCGTTTATCGGAGAGACGATGATTGATATATACAAGAATATACCAAGAGCTGATATAATATGTTTCGTTCCTGTATCGAGGATGAAGTTATTCTGCAAAGGTTTCAATCACGCCGGACTGATAGCGAACACGTTTTACGATAAGCTATTACAAAAGTTGAAAGAAAGCAATCGTTATTTTAATAACAACAGATCACATAATAAAGTTCAAAACAAAGACATTAATGAAGAGGGAGAGGACGATATCGATAGACCCTTCTTCGTGAGAGATCTGTTAGCTAAACCAAAAGATACGATCCAATCAAAGAGGTTATCGAGATACGAACGAATGATTAAAAAGAATAGTTTTATTGTTAGTAGTAAGTATTTATCTGAATTTTGGCGTGAACGTTTCAAAGGTAAGACGTTTTTGGTGATTGACGATATAATGACTACCGGTGCTACACTGAATTCAATATCGAAGTTATTAAAAGAGACGTTTCCTAACTGCAATGTAGAGTGCTTAACTTTTGCAAGAACGATGCTATATTAGCGCTATATTAGTCGAATAGAAGACTTTTGTCGTTATACGAACTCATAGAATCGATAGCTATGAGGGCATTATGGACGCAATAAAAAAGAAAAATATATAAAAGAAAAATACATAAAAAGAAAATATAAAAAAACGAAAAAGTGATAGAATGAAGAAAAATATAGATATGTGATAAGATTGCACGTCTTGACTTTTATATCGTCAAACTCACTCTGTCATAGACAACGCGGGTGTAGCTCAGTGGTAGAGTACTACCTTGCCAAGGTAGCTGTCGTGGGTTCAAATCCCATCACCCGCTCGTTTGTTGTCGACGTCTGATAGTCGTTGGGCGTGCATTATTTCCTACGTTTACATCATGTCGTTATCGTAATAATATAATGATATTAAGCACTTGTTATCGTGTAATTCACTATCTCGACGACAAGATAAACGTATTACGCAAATGGTATACAGATTGCTATTCTTGACAATAAGATGTTGTAGCTATCGACTGTTGATAACTTGTGATTGTATTGAGAATGGTTTACGTTGATTTTTCGATATTTCCTTGTTGTAGTAATAATTTTACTATTACTATTTTTATAGTGTTTAGTTTGTATATCTGTGTCGAAGTTTGAGTTTAAACTGCTTGAAAAGAGAGGTAAGAGACGTAGAGGGATAATTCATACGGCACATGGCGATATTCATACACCTATATTTATGCCGGTCGGGACACAGGCGACTGTGAAGTGCTTGACTAACGACATGATAAATAGCACTGGTGCTGAGATCATATTAGGTAATACGTATCATTTGTTCCTAAGACCAGGATATAGTATGATGGAACGACTTGGCGGACTGCGTAAGTTTATGAACTGGGATAAGCCGATTCTTACGGACAGTGGCGGCTTTCAGGTTATGTCGTTAGCTCATATGAGGAAGGTGCAAGAGGACGGCGTTACGTTTCGCTCTCATATAGATGGCAGTTTGCATACTCTTACTCCGGAGAGTTCGACAGACATGCAACGCGTATTGGACGCGACTATATCTATGGTTCTGGACGTATGCACGCCGTATGGTTGTCCGTATAAGAAGATGAAATACGCGATGTATAGGACGTTGCGTTGGGCTGAGAGAAGCAGAAAGGCATTTTGTAGACGTGACGGATACGGACAGTTTGCTATTTTACAGGGAGGCGACGATGAGTGCCTACGTCAACAGTGTGCACGAGAGCTGATAGATATGAACTTCGAGGGATATGCAATTGGCGGAATGGTTGGATACAACGAAGAGTTGTTTAAAATATTAGACTATACTCTCGATCTATTGCCGGAGAATAAACCTAGATACGTCATGGGTATCGGGAAACCTGTTGATATAATAGGTGCGATACATCGTGGTGCAGATATTTTTGACTGTGTTCTTCCGTCGCGATACGGTAGACACGGAGTTGCTATAACGAGGAACGAAGAATTGAAGATTGGACGAAAACAATTTGAGATAGACGAGAGACCGATAGACGAGAACTGTGATTGCTATGCGTGTAGAAACCATACTCGTGCGTATATTCATCATCTCGTAAGAGCGAACGAGGTTCTTGGTAGTATGCTACTAACGATTCATAACGAGAAGTGCATGATAGACGTAGCACGAGATGCATTTTATAACTGATTTATATAATTAGTGATTTCTTCGCAGATATAAGATATATTGTCTAGATG